>JANLVQ010000120.1:0-4246 GCA_031364085.1 Chitinophagaceae bacterium | reverse complement strand
TTCATCATTTTCAATTTTATGTTGTTTCCAAAAAAAATAATTATTACTAGCAATTTCTGAAAAAATTAATCTAACAAAGAGAGATTGCAATTCATTTTTATCAATAACTTTTTTCCAATCTTCTTTATGTGCAAATAAGTTTTCGAATGCCAAACTTTTAGTATTCCAGGCAAGGTTTAAGAGTAAATTACCATTTACAGTATTGTATAAATCTTTTATTGATTGAAAATACAAATTCAAAAATAAATCAGGATTAACTCCAACTTCTACAGAAGTAATCACCAGATTCTTTAAAATTGCACTATCCAAATCTCCATTTTTATATTTATCTAAAAGAGTATAGTATTGATTATTTTCATTTAATGCAGATTTAGCTTTTGCAATCATCATACTATCATTTCCCGCTCCAATAAATTTATGAACTAATAATCCATTTTGATTAAATATTAAAAAAGTAGGATATGCTTCAATTGGGTATAATTCATTTAAAGAAGAAGCAACAGTTCTACTCTCAACAATATCCTCATTGTCTTTCGCAGTTTCATCCATTTGCAAACTCAAACAAATAAAATTATTATTATAAAATTCACCTACGTTTTTTTTAGGAAAAACTTCATTAGCAACATATTTACATGGACCACACCAAGTAGTATAACAATCAACGAAAATGTATTTATTTTCTTTTTTCGCCTGAATAACAATATCACTCCAATTTGTAATTTTTCGTATAAAATGAACTCCATTTTCATTTTGACTATTAACAAAAAGTGGAATAAAAAATATTATAAAAAATAATTTATTCATTTTATTAAATCTTGTGATATTTTTTTAATAAGTTAATTCAGTTTATCAACAAATTATTTCTATTTCCCAATTCTATATCAACATATGAAGCAATTAACAGATTTCAATACCTAATTCCCAATTAAACTAATCAACCAACTCTTTCTTTCCAAAGCTCATTAAATGTTTTCTGACTAAAATTAAGTGGTGCTCTGTGTTTACTCCAGCCTTTGAATAAATTATTTACCACTTTATTTTTTAAATTCCCATTTCCAAAATTCATCATCATTCTGCTCAAACTTGCTGTACGCCATGCTTTCCAAGAAATGCGTTCTGCTAAAGAACTTGTTCCAGCTTTAACAGCTTCATGTCGATTATCTAAAAGTAGCTCGTGTAAATTAATTCTTACCGGACAAACTTCTGTGCAATTACCACAAAGAGAGGATGCATTACTTAAGTGTTTAAATTCATCCATGCCATTTAAGTATGGTGTAATTACACTACCTATGGGGCCACTATAAGTTGTACCATAACTATGTCCTCCAATATTTTTATAAACAGGACAAGCATTTAAACAAGCACCACAACGAATACAATACAAAGCTTCACGAGTAGTTGGATTAGCTAATAAATTGGTTCTACCATTATCCAATAAAATCACATACATTTCTTCGGGTCCATCAATTTCATTTGCTTGTTTGGGACCAGCAATAATGGTGTTATAAACTGTTAGTTTTTGTCCTGTACCAAATGTGGATAGCAAAGGCCAGAACAAAGCCAGATTATCAATTGAAGGAATTACTTTTTCTATACCTGCAACAACAATATGTGTTTTAGGCATGGCACAACTTAATCGTCCATTGCCTTCATTTTCTGTAACAGCAACAGCTCCAATATCTGCAATGATGAAGTTAGCACCTGTAACACCTACTTCTGCTTCAATGTATTTTTCTCTTAAATTTTTTCGAGCAACCTGTGTAAGTTCTTCTGGTGATAATCCTCCTGGAACCCCTAATTTATCTGCAAAAAGTTTAGCTACATCTTCCTTACTTTTATGCATGGCTGGTGTAACAATATGATATGGGGCTTCCCCATCGAGCTGTTGAATGTATTCTCCTAAATCAGTTTCTATACTGTCAATTCCATTTTTTTCTAAGTAAGCATTGAGATGAATTTCTTCAGTAACCATGCTCTTACTTTTTACCAAAGTTTTACAATTTTTTGCTTTACAAATTTTACCAATAGCTGCTAAAGCTTGTTCATCATTTTCAGCCCAAATTACTTTTGCACCTCTGGCAGTAATATTTCTTTCAAATTCTTCTAGATAAGCATCTAGGTTTTCAATGGCTTTATGTTTTGTATTTTTAGCCATTTCTCTTGCAGCTAATATATCATCGAACTGCAGTTTGCCTTGTGGAACAACTGCATTGTATTTACCAATGTTGAAATTAATTTTTTGACGATGATTTAAATCGGCTGATTTAATAGTACTTTTTGCAATAAAATTTGATGCAGTTGGATTCATAAAATGTTTATGTTACAAATTTACTGTAGCATGTTGATTTTAGAATATTAAATATAATAATTGAAAATTTCAACCAATCATTTACCAATTAACAAAACAACTAATACCCTACCCTGCCCATCCTTCTCTATCTAAACTTCTGTATTGAATGGCTTCGGCTAAGTGTTCTGGTTTTATATTTTCAGCAGCAGCTAAATCTGCAATCGTTCTAGAAACTTTTAAAATTCTATCATAAGCACGTGCCGAAAGGTTTAATCTTTCCATGGCTTTTTTAAGTAATGCTTCTCCAATTTTATCAATTACACAAATTTCTCTGAGTTGTTTACTGCTTATTTGTGCATTGGCATACAAGCCTTCAAACCCTTTATAGCGTTCAGTTTGAATGTCTCTTGCCTTAATAACTCTTGTTCTTATTTCTTCAGATGATTCACCCATTTTAACTTCGCTCAATTCATTAAAATCAACAGGAGTAACTTCTACATGCAAATCAATTCTATCGAGTAGAGGACCAGAAATTTTATTTAAATATTTTTGTACCGAACCAGCCGGACAAGTACACTCTTTTACAGGATGATTAAAAAAACCACAAGGACAAGGGTTCATACTAGCTATTAACATAAAGTTTGATGGGAAATCAATGGCAACTTTTGCACGAGAAATAGTTACTCTTCTTTCTTCCATAGGTTGCCGCATTACTTCTAAAACTGATCTTTTAAATTCTGGCAATTCGTCTAAAAACAATACCCCGTTATGTGCCAATGAAATTTCTCCTGGCTGAGGAATGCCACCACCTCCAACTAAAGCAACATCGCTAATAGTATGATGTGGTGAACGAAAAGGACGTTTTGAAACTAGTGTAGAATTTTCTGGCAGCTTACCTGAAACGCTATGAATTTTTGTTGTTTCTAAAGCCTCTTGTAAACTTAATGGGGGAAGAATAGTAGGCAAACGCTTTGCCAGCATGGTTTTACCAGCACCAGGTGGGCCAATTAAAATGGCATTATGACCCCCAGCTGCTGCAATTTCTAAAGCTCGTTTAATATTTTCTTGTCCTTTTACATCACTAAAATCAAATTCGAAATTTTGTTGACTGTTAAAAAACTCATCTCTTGTATTTATTTCAATTGGTTGCAAACTATTTTCATCTTTAAAAAAATTCACTACATCATTTAAATGTTTAACAGCATATACTTTTAAATTATTTACCATTCCTGCTTCTCTTGCATTTTCGGTAGGAACAAATAATCCTTTAAAACCTTCTTTTCTGGCTTGTATAGCAATGGGCAAAGCACCTTTTATGGGTTGAATGGTTCCGTCTAAACTCAGTTCACCCATCATCACATACTCATTTAATTTATCTGAATTTTCTAATTGTTCACTTGCCCCTAATACCCCAATGGCAATGGGCAAATCAAAAGCACTACCACTTTTTTTAATATCGGCAGGAGCCATATTTACCACAATTTTGGTTCGTGGCATTCTAAAATTGTTGGTTTTAATAGCACTTTCTATACGCTGTAAACTTTCTTTAACTGCATTATCGGGTAAACCAACAATATAATATTTTAAATCGCCACCACTTACATTAACTTCAATAGTTATTGTAATGGCATCTACACCATACACAGCACTGCCAAAAGTTTTGACTAACATTTACTTTTTAGTTATATGAATACCGAAAATAAGAAATTATTGTATAGAAATTATTTCTTAAAATAAGAAATAATAATTAAATTGTATTTATTTTAGTTGGTGTAAAATATAAAAAAGCCCCCGTTAAAGTCGAGGGCAACTTAATGTTTTCACAACGGAATATTCCTTATTGTGATTTGCTTTCAAGACAAACATAAGTATTATTATTCTCTTAAAATACGGGAAACCGTATTCTTTTAGTATTTTTCCTTTTTAGCTTTAAAAAAAGTTTATTAACTAATAATT
>JANLVQ010000093.1:0-3591 GCA_031364085.1 Chitinophagaceae bacterium | reverse complement strand
GGCCACGGAGTCAATAACAACAATGTCAATTGCTCCGGAACGAATTAAATTTTCTGTAATTTCCAAAGCCTGCTCACCATTATCTGGTTGGGAAATGATTAAATTCTCAATATCTACACCTAATTTCTCGGCATAATTTCTGTCGAAGGCATGTTCAGCATCAATAAAAGCTGCAATTCCTCCAGCTTTTTGTGCCTCGGCAATGGCATGTAATGTCAAAGTTGTTTTTCCCGAAGATTCCGGACCATATATTTCAATAACCCTTCCTCTTGGATAACCATTTACACCCAACGCTAAATCTAGACCAAGCGAACCAGAAGGAATAGTTTCTACTTCTTCCACGGCTTTGTCACCCATTTTCATCACGGTTCCTTTGCCGTATGCCTTGTCTAATTTATCTAGCGTTAATTGTAATGCTTTTAATTTTGCTTCTTTTTCTGAACTCATTTTTTCTAAATTTTGTGGCATAAAATTAATGCTTTTTTTGATGTTATAGGATACAAATCAGAGGAGTTTTAAACAAAAACAAAACCCTCTAAAAAGTTGTTAATAACTTGGTGTTGCTTTACATAGGAACGGCTGTTTTGTGCCGTTTCGTTCATGGTTGATTCGGAATATCCATCATTTGATGCAACACTCTAACAATTTCCACTTTTCCATCTTCTGCTTTCTTGTAAATAATTAGATGGGATTTCACTCTAAATTGTCTATAACCAAATCTAATTTTTCCAATATCTTTTCCGCCTTCAAAATCTTCAACAATAAAATCTATTTCTTGATAAATTAGGCGGTAATAATGATTAGCTTGATTAAGTGATCGATTTTCTAAAGTGTAAAGCCAAATTTTATCAATATCTTCTAAAGCTTTCGCACTTATTAGATATTCATTTTTCATAAATGCTTTTTGTGAAGATTGGCTAAATGAGCTTCTGAATCAAAATTTGAAACCATTCCACTTTTTTCGCCGATTTCAATTTCCTCTCTAAATTTCTTTATTTTTTGTTCTTCCAATTCGAGTAACCTTAATGCAGTTCGCACAACTTCACTTGCGGAACTAAAACGTCCAGATGAAATCTCATCACTAATGAAATTTTCAAAATGATCCCCCAATAAAATTGATGTGTTCTTTGCCATAACTTTTTATTTAATATTCAAATATACCAACTTTTGGTATGCGAACATCTTTTTTTGCAGATTTTTTGAGAAATGTCACATAACGTCAGTTCGTCTAAAAACCTTCATTTCCAAACGTTCCAACATTCTTAAACTCAAATATACTACTTTTTATCCACGGTCAAAATCCAATTTATAAAATGTAACTTGTTATTTATTACTCGGATTGCAAAGTAGGGGTAACGCTTATTAATAGAGGAACGCGAAAGGATTCGCGCACCAGCGGGGGGCTATCAATCTATGCAGGAAATCAACATTGAACTCAACCCATCACTCTGCGAACCGCCGTATACGTGACCCGTACGTACGGTGGTGTGAGAGGCGCACTCCGTCAGTTTCTGGCGGAGCCGTCTACTCGATTGGCAGAAGATTTAAAGTTTTATTTATATAAAAAGGCAGTTTTAACTTAATCTCAAAACTGCCTTTTACATTTTTTTTGGATAATATTTTAGTTATAATCTGTCATTGCAAACAAACTTAAAACGTATTTATTTAAAATATAATATTTGAAAGCACTAATCATCATATCTTTCGAATTGATTGGTTCTAAAACTCCACAATTGAAGATAAAGCGATTAAAATCAATTTTCTTTTCCGAAAGTTTAAAATTAAATTTTTCAAATTGTACATTTAGTATTTTTTCATTGAAAATTTCTTTATTGCTAAAGATAGATTGTTTACTAACTTGTAGATCAATGAGCGAATTAAAATTAATAACACTCTCATTAACTTTCAGATTGAATTTATTCAATTGTACGTTAAATTTTATATCACAATCGTTTAAATTTTGAGAATAAATTGCACTGGAAAAAACAAATAAATATATCTTTATAATTGATTTCATAGCAATTATTTTTTTATTACGACTTTAGTACTTTTAAAATTTTGTAATTCGCCTATATCTTCTTCATCAATAGTTAAAACAATACATTTAACATTTAATTTTTCTAAAAAATGTTTTTGTTTATAATACTGCAGACCAGAGTTTCCAAGTTTATAACTAAATAAAAAGACAGCAATTAAATCGTCATTACTAACAAGTATTGAATTGTCATATAAACTCTTAAAAAAAATTGATTTCATTTTTTTGTCCTCTGAAAAAGATTTCTCAATTTTTTCAATTAAGAGATTTGAAAAAAACTTCTTTGGTGGACAAATATTGTTGTCAATATTTCTAACTTCTTCAATTGTTGTAATGTTTGTTCCCTTCAAAAAAATAACGCTTGAATATTTACCCAAAAACGTACTATCATTGTAAGCTTCATAAGTATAAACATTATTCCTTTCTATATCAAACTTTTTTTCTAAGAAGTTCAGATAGTCATTTTTGTTATTGAATTTTAATTCTTTCTGTCCGTAAATACATGAACAAACAAAATAGAATGCGATTATTATTTTACATTTCAACATAATCAATTGTATATTTAAAATAATCACCGTCCATAACAATAGAATAATCACCTTGAACTAATTTTTTTGTTTTTGCACTATCAATATATAAATCTGGTCCAATTGATAATGTGCTGTAATGTCCAAGAGAAACTGCTCTTGTGTTTTTGAAATCTGTTTTTTTACCTAAATCAGGATTCTTCTTTAAAAGATTTGTTCGTTCTTTTATTTTCTCATTTAGCTTTTTTGCGTAAGTTGTGCTTTGATTTCTTTCAATCCAGTATTCAAAAATATAATTACGTTGTCTAATTGCAGTTTCTGTCCAATGTATTGTTAACTGAGCCATTTAGAATCTCTTTTGCTTAATTCAGATTCTGAAATCAATTTTCCATCTTCTGTATCTTTTTCACTCATTGACAACATTTCAATTTGTTCAGTTGAAAGTGAGATTATATCTTCTGATTGTGTTGAATCAAAAATATTCTTGATAGCCTCCAATAATTGCTCATTTCTTGTCGCTAAAATTTTGTCTATTAAACTGTTTTTTATATTTTCTAAAGCATTCATAATTTCTATTTTTTAGTAAAGGTCTAAATTTTGTACGGGATTTCCAAATGGCTCATAACGTCAGCTCGTCTAAAAACCCTCATTTCCAACATTATCAAACTCAAATATACTACTTTTTATCCACGGTCAAAATGCAATTTATAAAAACCAAAATACATTAGCAGTCGACTAAATCTTCGTTGCAGTCGGTAACATTCTCGCTGCGGTCGGTAACATTCTCGTTGCAACTTTATCAACTTTTACGACCCGAGCCGAAGGCGAACTGAGCGGAGCTAATTAGGAATTAGGAATTACGACCCGAACCAGGTTTTTCTATAATTCATAATTATATTTTTATTGATTATTAAATAGTTAGCGAATGTATTGATTTTTTTTAATTGATTGAAATGGCACAAAAACTTTCGAGACACTTATTATTTTAAATATTACATATCGTGTCCCTCCATAGGATCACTTCCTTTT
>JANLVQ010000070.1:0-3650 GCA_031364085.1 Chitinophagaceae bacterium | reverse complement strand
ATCCAATGATGCTTTTGATAATAGTGTAAGAAGAATTGGAAATAATATGTTAGATACCAACACTACAGGTTATGCTTTACCATTTGAAGTGGTGAGTATTTTGTTGTTAGCTGCAATGATTGGTAGTATTGTTATTGCAATGAAAAGTAAAAATGTAGTACAAAAAAAACAGCTTTGATTTTATGTTTAATGAAATAACCATATCACACATTCTCTTTGTAAGCACTGCATTATTTTTTATTGGAGTGTATGGTATGTTTACACGAAGAAATTTAATTACCATGTTAATGTCAATAGAATTAATGTTGAATAGTGTTAACATCAATTTTGTTGCTTTCAATAAATATTTATTTCCAGAAAAAATGGATGGCATTTTCTTTAGCATTTTTATTATTGCTATTGCTGCTGCAGAGGCTGCTGTTGCTATTGCTATAATTATTAATTTGTACAGAAGTCATCAATCTATCGATGTAGAAGATGCCAAAGAAATGAAATATTAAAAAGAAATTCAAGTATGAATTATTATTCTTACATATTGCTTATTCTGTTATTACCTTTTTTAGGTTTTGTGTTGCTTGGAATTTTAGGAAAAAAATATTTCAATAAAACAGCTGGTATTATTGCAACTGCTTTCTTAACTATTGCAACTGCATTAGCTCTTTTTACAGCATATCAATATTTTTTTGTTGTAGGAACTACAGGTGGTGTTTATCTGCCCATTTCAGTATTTCAATTGTCATGGTTACAATTTTCAGAAAATTTATCCATCAACATAGGCATTGTTTTAGACCCCATTTCTGTAATGATGTTAGTTGTTGTAAGTTTTGTTTCACTAATGGTACATGTGTTTAGTTTAGGTTATATGAAAGGTGAAGAAAGGGTTGCAACATATTATGCTTTTTTACAGCTCTTCACCTTCTCTATGTTAGGACTAGTAGTTGCTACAAACATTTTTCAGATTTATATGTTTTGGGAATTAGTAGGTGTTTCATCTTACTTATTAATAGGATATTATTTTCAAAAACCATCAGCAGTGGCGGCATCTAAAAAAGCATTTATTGTTACACGTTTTGCAGATTTAGGTTTTTTAATTGGCATTTTAATTTTTGCATTTCAAGGTAATACTTTAGATTTTGATGTTTTAATTTCTCGATTAACCAATCTACAATCGCCAGAATATTTAGGTATTACTTCAGTAACATTTATGGGGGCTTCATTATTAACATGGGCACTAACACTTGTGTTTATAGGTGGTGCAGGCAAATCTGCTATGTTTCCTTTGCATATTTGGTTGCCAGATGCAATGGAAGGTCCAACACCAGTATCGGCATTAATACATGCTGCAACTATGGTGGTTGCTGGAGTTTATTTAGTAGCAAGATTATTTCCATTATTTCAGTTAGATGCTATTGCATTAGAAATTGTTACTTATGTAGGATTATTGTCTGCACTTTTTGCAGCCATTATTGCGTGTACACAAACAGATATTAAAAGAGTATTGGCTTATTCAACCATGTCACAAATTGGATACATGATGTTTGCATTGGGCGTTTCTGGTGCATCAGGTGAAATGAGTTTAGGTTATACTGCATCTATGTTTCATTTATTTACACATGCTTTTTTTAAATCACTTTTGTTTCTTGGTGCTGGTGCTGTAATTCATATGATTCATAGCAATGAAATGAAAGATATGGGTGGGTTAAGAAAATTTATGCCCATAACACATATTACTTTTTTAGTTGCTTGTTTAGCAATATCTGGCATACCACCATTTGCAGGATTTTTTTCTAAAGAAGAAATTTTATTAGCATCTTATCAGTCCAACAAAATGGTTTATGCTATAGCTCTCATCACATCTGGTATTACAGCCTTTTATATGTTTCGATTATATTTTTCAATTTTTTGGAAGAAAGAAATTCAATTACATCATCATCATGGCGAGGGAAGCTGGAATATGAAAATGCCTTTAATCATTTTAGGAATATGTTCCTTGCTTGTAGGGTTTATTCCTTTTTCAAATTTTATTACTGCAGATGGTAAACCTTTTCATTCTGCATTTCATATTTTATTTTCAATTGCTCCAGCTTCTTTAGCAATTGCTGGAATTATATTAGCTTTTATATTATATAAAAAAGAAAACACAAAACCTGAAACAATTGCTTCATCAGTAAAAGGAATTTATCAATTAGCATACCATAAATTTTATATTGATGAGCTCTATCTTTTCATCACAAAAAAAGTAATTTTTAATTTAATAGGAAGACCAGCTGCTTGGATAGATCGAAATATAATAGATGCCTCTGTTATTGGTTCAGCGAGGCTTACAGCAAATATTTCAGAAAGTATTAAAGAATTACAATCGGGAAAAGTGCAAGAATATACTATCTATTTTTTTGTTGGTATTTTAAGTTTTGCTATTGCTTTTTTATATATCTGGTAAAAAATAAACAATGAGTTTACATTTATTAATCATATTACCACTGCTTACTTTAATGGCCTTGCTTTTTGTAAAGGGTTTAAAGCAAGTAAGGTTAGTTGTTTTGGTTGGTGTAATTGCTCAACTTATTATTTCTTTTCTTTTATTATATGCTTTTTGGCAAGAAAGAAGTTTGGGAAATCAAACAGTAATGTTATTTGAAAGCAATTATACTTGGTTTAAATCTTTACATATTAATTATCATGTTGGAGTAGATGGGATTTCTGTTTCAATGATTTTGCTCACTGCTTTTGTAGTGGTTGCAGGGGTATTAGTTTCTTGGAGTGTTGAAAAAATGAATAAAGAATTTTTTGCTCTTTTACTATTGTTAAGTGTTGGTGCTTATGGATTTTTTATCTCACTCGATTTGTTTACTTTATTCTTTTTCCTTGAAGTTGCTGTTATTCCAAAATTTCTTTTAATAGGAATTTGGGGAATTGGATAAAAAGAAATTAGTGCAATGAAATTAGCTTTGATGTTGATGTTTGGCTCTGCTTTAGTTTTTGTAGGGTTAATGGGTTTGTATTACAACACTCCATTAAACAATGGATCAGCAAGTTTTGATTTAATGTTTATAGCTCAACAAAAAATTAATTTAAATACTCAATTAATTTTCTTTCCATTTTTATTTGTTGGCTTTGGAATTTTTACTGCAATTTTTCCTTTTCATACATGGGTGCCCGATGGGCACTCCTCTGCACCAACAGCAGCATCAATGTTTTTAGCTGGTATATCTATGAAACTTGGAGGATATGGATGCTTAAGAGTAGCCACATTTTTAATGCCAGATGCAGCACAACATTATTCTTGGATCATAATTTTACTTTCAACCATTGCAATAATTTATGGTGCTTTTGCAACTATGATGCAAACCGATTTAAAATATATTAATGCTTATTCATCAATTAGTCATTGTGGTTTTGTTTTATTAGGAATTGGAATGCTTACAAAAATTTCAATTACTGGAGCCGTAATGCAAATGGTATCTCATGGATTAATGACAGCTTTATTTTTTGCTGTAATTGGAATGATTTATGAACGAACACATACAAGAGCTGTTAAAGAGTTGGGTGGACTTTTAAAAGTGATGCCTTTTATTTCAGCAGTTTTTGTTATAGCAGGACTAGCATCTTTAGGACTACCAGGTTTAAGTGGATTTGTGGCTGAAATGACC
>JANLVQ010000023.1:0-2667 GCA_031364085.1 Chitinophagaceae bacterium | reverse complement strand
ACTTGAACTCTTTCTTTAATAGGCGTTTTACTCCATGAAGGAAATGCTTTTTTTGCTGCTTGAACTGCATCATCTAAATCTTTTGAAGATGACATTGGTACAGTTGATAAATGATTTCCATCAATAGGAGAAATTACATCTAATGTTTTATTAGTCGAAGCATTTACAAACTTTCCATTGATAAAATTCTGTATAGGTTGGTATTTCATAATATGATATATTCTAATTTATTTTTAGAAATAAGGTGGAAAATTATAAAATTTGCAGTAATATTCAAAATAAAATCAATAATTTTATTTTTATAGTTGATTTTTGACGTGAAGTTGAAGAGTGGTTTTAAAAAGCATTTCCACTGGAAATATTTTTTAAAACAAAATTCTATTTGCAACTAAAGATGATAGTTTTACAAAAGATTGGTTCATAAAAAATAAATTATTTTATGTTAGATGAATTAGACTTTGAAGTTTTAAGTTGTTTACAACAAGACGGTAGAATGAGTTTTACTGTGATGGCAGAGAAATTAAAAGTTTCTGTTGGCACCATTAGAACGCGAGTAAATAAATTAATTGAAGATGGCACTGTAAATATTATAGGTAGGGTTGACCCAGATAAAGTGGGGTTTAGAAGTTATGCTCATATTGCAGTTTATGTTAGACCAGCTACTTTAAAAGAAAAAGTAGCAAAGAAAATTGGTACATTTAAAGAAGTTAGTTTTTTAGCAATGACGAGTGGTGATTATGATTTAGAAGTGGATGTAATGTGTAAGGACAATGACCATTTAGTAAAATTTGTAAACGAAATTTCTAAAATTGAAGGAGTGAATCAAACAAAAACTACCATTTATTTTAAAGTATATAAATATGCCCAACCAGACTTGAGGTTGTTAAAATAAAATCCCCTCAAATGCTTGAGGGGATTAAGTTTTATTAATTTAAGTTTACAATTTTATCTTTAGGATATTTAATAGTATACGTGAATTTTATTTTTTTAATTTCGCCTGCTGCTAATTTTAATTGCCAATTTAAAACACCAATATCTGAATTTACTTCTGCACCACCATCATCAATTAATTCAACTTCAATTTCTTTGTTTGTGGTTAAAGGAAATTGGTCTTTTAACAATAAATTAATGGCTTCTTTTTTTGTGTTCTTAACTGTTAATTGATAAGTGAATTTTTGAATTTTATTGCTGCCCAAAAATTTGACACTACTGTAATCAATCAACTTATCTCTTTTAATCGTAACTCTTTTATCTCTGCCAAGTGTAAGGTTTAAAGTATCGTTGGTGCTGTTAGGGTCTATGAAAGATTTGCCAACATAAGTTCCTTCAAAAATAATATTTGCTTCGCCAGGCATTAAATTTAGTTTGCCCCAATCTGCAATTTCGGCTAATAAATAAACATCTTTATCTAATTTAGGAACTGCATAATGTTTATAATTTGTTTCAATTTCTGTTGAACTAATTATTGCAGTTTGAGCTTTTCCATTTGTTGGAACATCGTAAGGTAAATCAATCTCGAAGGCAAGATTTAATGTATTATCTGTTACTGTTACATATTCATCCATGCCTTCTTTTAATGTAACTAGAATTACTCCATTATTTCCTCTAGCTCCATAAATAGAAGTTGCATTGGCATCTTTCAAAACATTAACTGACTTAATAGCTGAAGAAGAAATTTTATTAAATTCTTCTTTACTCATTTCTGCACCATCAACAATGTACAAGGGTTCATTATTGTTATTAAGGGAACTATTACCTCTAATCTTTATGCCTAAAGGAACTTGTACAACTACTTCATCTAAACTTTCAGATTTCATCATTGGCTGTATGCTATTCATAGCAAGTCCTGCAACTCTTCCTTGTAAAGCATAAACAGGATTTACATAAGCTAAATACCAAGCATTTAAAATAGGTGCATTACCCCATTGTGATGGAAGTGAAGTTGAGAGCGATAATTTAACTTGCTTCCAATCGATTCCAGTTGTTTGTGTAATTTTTGCTTTTGTAACTAATTGTATGGGGCTTTTTATATCATCAACTCTAACATCATAAAATGGAATCCAATATGCATTGTTAGCAATATAAGAAATAGAAAAATCGTATTTGCCAGCAATTGCAACTGAAAGCTGAAGAATTAATCTACCAGCACTTGTATTGTTTTTGCTGTTTTCTTCATTAATCTGATTTTGAAGTTTTGCTTTTTGTTCATCAATTTTTCTCATTTTTTCTGAAAGAGAAGATTTAATTTCTTGCAACTCTTGCATTTTAGTTTTGTAATAATCCATCAGCTTTGCCAACTCGGTTACACTCATTCCTGTTTGAGTGCCTTTTAAATCTCTATTTGACTTAAGTACTTGAAATAGTTCATTATTAGTTTCAGTTGCAGTATATAATTTATCTCTATCTGCTTGAAGTTTTTGAATTGAGTCTTCCAACATTTTAATTCTTGGAGATTTTTCTGTCGGT
The DNA here is from genome assembly GCA_031364085.1 of Chitinophagaceae bacterium. GTDB lineage: Bacteria > Bacteroidota > Bacteroidia > Chitinophagales > Chitinophagaceae > CAIVPM01. Next base: position 201 of record JANLVQ010000023.1, on the reverse strand, counting down.
GCTAAATAATTATTGCTAAACTCAATGCCCATAAGTGTTACGGCAGATGCAGTTTTAATTTGTATGCTATTAATGTCTAATTGATTGGCGATGTTTTCAACAACCAATTCATTCATACCTTGTTTAAGATTTGCATTTGTTGTATGTGTGAGTTCTGCACCAGATTTATAAACAGTTGCAGATTTAAGATTAGCATTTACA
>JANLVQ010000019.1:0-12769 GCA_031364085.1 Chitinophagaceae bacterium | reverse complement strand
AACAATTTGTTGCATTAATTGTAGAGTTTGAGGCTATTAAAGCTCTGTCGTAAATATTATCTAAAATACATTGTTCTAAAATTAGTTTTGGGTTACTATTAGTTGCCATTGAATCTACAACAAGACCCTGGTAAGCATTTTTTATTATACAATGTTGAAGCTTATTATTTTTACTTTTTGAACTAAAATAAATATATGGCCAACTACCTGGATATTCGCTATAAGGATAATCTAATCTAATTCCTTGAAAAATTATTTTATCAGAAATAGCAGTATCGCCAATAGCATTTAAAGTTCCATTAATATTTATTGGGGCATTGGGATGCACATAAATTTTTGTACCTTTTTGAATAGTTAAAACCTTATTTTCATTTACAGTTAAACTTCCTAAAATAATAATGGGTAAACTATTTGTAATTGTAGAATCTGAAGTAATTATTACATTTCTCATAAATCTTGCATTCTTGCCAAAAGCTTCAAGTTGAATCCATTTTGTATTACCATTAAATTCAATTTTAATACTGTCTCTAACTAAAAAAGGAAGGTTTGCCATATTGGGGTCAATACGAACAGTTGCAAACATATACATACTATCGTTGGCTTCTAGTTCCAAATCTTTAAAATTTGTTCCAGCAATTCCATCAATATTCAACTTAAAAAAAGAACTTGCACCACCTTTTAATGTTAAAGAAGATAGTTTAAGCTTTTGATTATTTAGATTGAAAATTTTTAGATATTGAGTCGTAGACCCAAGTGTTGTAAACACTGTATCGAAATGTAAAGTATCTTCTGAGGTTCTTAAAACTGCATCTGCACTTGTAATAAATGATTCTTTTTTGCAGGATGATATTAAAAAAAGGCAACTCATCAACCCCAAAAAAAATGTACTTCTTAAATTAAAAAATTTCATCACACCAAAAATAAGGTGTATTTTTAGTTATACAGTATAAGCAACAGTAGCAATACTTAATTTTGTGTTACAAATTTGTAAAATTTCTGTTCCACACGATTCTAAAGTTGCACCTGTGGTAATTACATCATCTACCAAAAGAATATGTTTATTTTCTATTAATTCTGGATGAGTAACTTTAAAAACACCTTCCATATTTTGCCAACGTTGTATTCGGTTTTCGTGAGTTTGTGTTTCAGTAAAAACAACTCTTTCAACTGTTTTTTGAAGTAAAGGTTTTTGCCAAACTTCTGTAATACCTTCGCTAATAATAGCAGCTTGATTATAACCTCTTTTAAATTCTTTTTTTTCGTTTAAGGGTAATGGAATAATAGCATCGATAGTTTGAAACCGTAAAGATTTTTTCAATTCTAAGCCCATTAATTTTCCTAAATAATAACCCGCTTCTTTATTACCCTTGTACTTAAGTTGAACAATTAAATGCTGTAACAAAGATTCTTTAGTAAAGAAAAAATTTGCAGCTGCATGCTCTACTTTCAATCTGCCATAAAATATTTTTTCGATGGGGTTGGGAGCGTTTTCAAAAAAATCAGTACAAGGAAGTTCTGTTTTACATTGTGAACAAAGCAATTCATTTTTCATTAAAACATCAGTTGAACAGCCTAAACAGGTATGAGAAAAAATAATTTGGCTAAGGCCATCGGTAAATTGTTTTACTAAGTTTAGCATGTTGCTTAATCAATAAATATTATTTGCCACTTATAAAAATAAAACAATTTTTGATAAATTAATAAACTTCGAATATGAAATAAGAATATTTTCGTACAAATAATTTAAAATGAAGTTTTTGTTTTCTGGTATCCTATTGTTTTTATTCATGAATGCTCAAGCACAAAATGCAACTTTGAAAGGTAAATTAGTTGATAGTGTTTTGCGTAAGAATTTAGCCAATGCTACTATAAGTTTATTAGATGTAAAGGATAGTACTTTAGAGCAATTCACTTTATCAAAAGAGTCGGGAAGCTTCGAAATGAAAAATATTTCTCTAGGTAGTTATTTGCTTCAAATTTCTATAAAGGGGTTTGATGCTGTGTTTATGAAAATAAATTTTACTAAAGATCAATTAGAAAGAAATTTAGAAAACATTTATTTAGAACAACAAGCAAAAGATTTAGGAAATGTAAATGTGGTGCAAACCCCAATTGTAATTAAGAAAGACACAGTTGAATATAATGCTGGAAGTTTTAAAACAAAACCCAATGCTGATGTAGAAGATTTATTAAAGAAAATGCCAGGATTGCAAGTTGATAAAGATGGAAGTATAAAAGCCCAAGGTGAGCAAGTACAAAGGGTTTTGGTAGATGGTAAAAGATTTTTTGGTGATGATCCTAAAATGGCAACAAAAAATTTACCTAGTGATGTAATTGATAAAATTCAAGTGTTTGATGCATTAAGTGATCAAAGTGCATTTTCTGGTTTTGATGATGGCAATAGAACTAAAACTATAAATATTATAACTAAAAAAGATAAACGTAAAGGCAATTTTGGTAAAGCAACAGTTGGTTTAGGTTCTGATGGTAATCAATTAATGAATGATCATAATATTAGTTTAAGCAATTTTAATAATGGACGACAACTTACTTTAACTGGACAGGGTAATAATGTAAACAAACAAAATTTTGGTATTCAAGATATTTTAGGTTCACTAAGTTCGGGTGGTAGAGGTTTTAGTAGTGGAGGAGGAAGAGGTGGTGGTGGAATTATGAATATTGTACAGTCGTTAATTGGAGGAGGAGCAACAAATGGAATTGTAAATGCATGGAGTGGTGGTTTAAATTATGGTAATGAAGTGGGAAAATTTAATGATAAAATCAATAGTAGCGGCTTTTATAATAATCAACGCACCACAAGACAGCAAAATAGTTTTACTGAAAATTTAACGTCCAGAAAATCAGATTCATCCATTTTTAGTAATCAATTGCAAAGTTCTAACACCAATAATAAAAACGGTAGATTCAATTTTAATTTAGAAAAGCAGTTAGATAGTGCAGGAAATAATTCAATCATTTTCCGACCAAATATTAATTTTCAAAATACAAGTCAAAGTTCTGAAACTAATACTAATTCTACTAAATCAAAAACAGTAAATCTTTCAAATTCTGCAGCTAGTACCAGAAGTGAAAACTCTGGTTATAGTGGAACTATTGATTTCACATTTCGTCACAGATTTAAAAAGAAAGGCAGAACTTTTACCACTAATGTTAATTTAGGTAGAAACGATAATGATGGCGATGGAAATAATTATTCTATCAATGAGTTTTTTAACAACAATGTATCTTACAGAAAAGATACCATTAATCAATTTTATACCACTACAAACTCAACAAAAAATTATGGAACAACTATTTCTTATGCAGAGCCTGTAAACAAATTTGCACAAATTGAATTTGCATATAATAGAACATATTCTCAAACAGAATCTGATAGAAAAACTTTAGCGTATGCCGATAATGCCAAAGATTATATAATAACTGTTCCAAATCTTACCAATAGTTTTAGAAATACCTACAAGGCAGATAGAGGAACCATTAGTTATCGTTTAACAAAAGAAAAATTCAATTTCACAATTGGTAATGGCTTTCAATGGGGCAATTTAAATAGTGTAAACAGAACAACAGGCAATATTATTATTCAAGATTATGTGAACCTTTTTCCTACTGCTAACTTTAATTATAGTTTTAGTAAAACAGAAAATTTACGATTCAATTATTCTGGAAGAACAAGCCAGCCAAGTGTTACACAATTACAACCTGTAGTTGATAATAGCGATCCATTGAATATTAGAATGGGTAATCCAAACTTAAATCAACGTTTTACAAATAATTTAAGGTTATTCTATAATTCATTCAACATCTTAACACAAAAAATATTTTTTGCTACCATTAATGCAACTTTTGTGACTAACGATATTCAAAATTCAATCACAGTTTTAAATAATGGAGTTCAAATTTCACAACCAGTAAACTTGAGTGGTACTTATAATATTTTAGGATTTGTGAATTATGGATTTCCATTGCGTAAGCCTAAAAGCAATTTAAATTTTGGTTTGAATTTTAATAAAAACCAAAGTCAAAGCTTAGTTAATGGGTTAAGTAACTATAGCCGTAATACCACTTTAGGACAAACTATTTCATGGTCATCAAACCTTAAAGAAAAATGGGATTTTAATTTAACATCGAGCACCACATATAATATTGCTTCATATACTTTGCAGCCTGAGCAAAATGCAAATTATTTTTCACAAATGATTTCTACAGAAATTACTCGATACACTAAAAGTGGTTGGATATTTTCTGTAGATTTTGATTATACTTATAATGGTGGTAGAACAGATGGGTTTAATACTTCTATTCCATTGTTGAATGCTAGCATTGCTAAACAATTGTTCAAGGATAAAGCTGGTGAATTTAAGTTTTATATGTTTGATTTATTTAGTCAGAACAAAAGCATTACACGTTCTGTAGCTTCTAACTACATTCAAGATATGCAAACTAAAGTGCTAACCAACTATTTTACTTTTAGTTTCACTTATAATCTTCGAAGCTTCAAGCCTCAACAAAATCAACAAATGAGAATGTTTATGGGATCTGGTGGTGGACAAAGAAATGGAATGCGATTTTAGGTTTTCTTGTTAGTGAAGAATTTAACTCGTTGCACTATATGTGTTAAGTTTGCAACTTCTACTGTAAGTATAGTAGGGTTCAATTTACAATTATGGCAAAAGCTAATTTAAAAGGTTTCGATAAATTCATTAACAAAGAACTTAAGGGTGCTAAGAAAAAAGAAGTTATTCGTCAAGAAAAAAGAAAATATAAAGCAGAGAAAAGAGAAGCAGGAAGATTAGCTCATAAAAAGAAAATGGAGAAGCTTAATGGAACATATCAGCATCCAATTAAAAAAAGCAGCAATAATACTAACAAGGTTGAAAAAATTATTCTTGAAAAAGATGTTGCCGAACTAATGCCATTAAACAAATTCATTGCTCATGCTGGAATTTGTGGAAGAAGAGAAGCCGTTGAGCTCGTCAAACAAGAATTAATTACAGTTAATGGAACTATTATTAAAGAACCAGGCTTTAAAGTTTCTGATAAAGATTTAGTAAAATATAAAGGAAAGAAAATCTCTGCAAAAACAACTGCAGTATATATTTTACTCAATAAGCCCAAAGATTATATTACTACTTCAGATGATCCTAAAGGAAGAAAAACTGTTCTTGATTTAATTAAAGGTGCTACTCCTGAAAGAGTATATCCTGTGGGTAGATTAGATAGAAATACAACTGGTGTTTTATTGTTAACCAACGATGGAGAATTGGCACAAAAACTTACACATCCATCTTACGAAATAAAAAAGATTTATGAAGTAACACTCGACAAAGAGTTTTCTAAAAAAGATTTTGAAAAAGTTTTGAATGGCATTACACTCGAAGATGGTTTTATTAAAGCAGATGCACTTTCTTTTTTAGAAGCAAAGGACAAAAAATCTTTAGGTATAGAAATTCACAGTGGTAGAAACAGAATTGTTCGTAGAATTTTTGAATCTCTTGGATATACTGTTGAAAAGTTAGATAGGGTATTGTTTGCTAATCTTACAAAGAAAAATGTAAATCGTGGAAGATGGAGAATGTTGAACGAAAAAGAAGTTCGACTATTAAAGTTTATGAATAAGTCTTTTGTGAAGAAGGTAAAGCCTGTAGCTAGTAGTGAGTAGTTGTTTGATAGTAGGAAGAAATAAGATATTTAGTAGCTTATAGTTTTTTTTACTAAAATCTTTTTCATTTTTATATAATTATTTTCAATTATTGAACGTTGCTGCGAGGCACGAAGCAGTCTTACAAAAAAAATATATTTGAGATTGCTTCGTTGGGCTAAGAACCCAATCTCGCAAAGACAAATAAAATTGGATTAATAAATTTAATTTTAAAGTTAATATTAACTCCAAACTACAAATTATTTTAAAGCCATAAAGAACTCACCACTCACCATATATGAAATTTAAAGACCTCAACATTATTTTAGAAAACAATCATTTTATTGCTATCAATAAACCTGCAGGCTTGTTTTCAGTACCTGATAGATTTGGCGTAGAGATTTCTTTAAAACAAATTCTCGAAGAAAAATTTGGCAAAATATTTATTGTTCATCGATTGGATAAAGATACCAGTGGCGTTATATTATTTGCTAAAGATGCTGTAACTCATAAAGCTTTAAACTTAATGTTTGAGCTAAGAAAAATTGAAAAATATTATGTGGGTTTAGTAATGGGTTCTTTATACAATCAAGTTGGAAAGATTGAATTACACATGGCTGAACATAGTTTTAAAAAAGGAGAAATGGTAGTAAATCCAAGAGGAAAACTTTCATTAACTACTTATGAAGTGCTGAACGATTACAAACATTTTTCTTGGGTAAAATTTCAAATTCATACTGGTCGTACTCATCAAATTCGTTTACATGCAAAACATATTGGTCATCCTTTAGTTTGTGATGATGTATATGGAGATGGAAAACCCATTTTGCTTTCTCAAATAAAATCTAAATATAAACTCTCAAAAAATTTATTAGAAGAAACGCCTATTTTAAATCGTGTAGGTTTACATGCTTATCAACTCACCTTTGAGTGGGATAATAAAAAAATTGATTTAGTAGCAGAACCTCCTAAAGATTTAAGAGCTTTATTGCAACAATTAGAAAAGAATTTAAAATAGTTATTAATAAATGGGAATTAGGAATTGGGTATAAGGAATTAAAACGAAAAATTTATGTACTAATCAACTAATCAACCAATAAACTAATTGACTAATAAGCTACACCATCATTCCTTCAATTCTTTTAAAACCTTGTGCAGCGTGTAATTCCTCCCAAAGAATTTCGTAAATAGTTAATGCAATAGGTATATTACTTTTTACAATTTCGTTTTGTATTTTAATACACTTGCTGGCATTATAACCTTCAGCAACCATATTCAATTCTAGTTGTGCCGCTTTAACACTGTACCCTTTACCTATCATGTTTCCAAAAGTTCTATTTCTACTGTATAAAGAATAACAGGTTACTAGTAAATCACCAAGATAAACTGATGCAGCATAGTTGATTTTATTTTGCTCTTCTTCAGTTTCTTTATTCCAAACTAATTGTTTTAAAAAACGAACCATTTCATCTGCAGCATTAGCGATGTAAACACTTAAAAAATTATCACCATATTCTAAACCATGTGCAATGCCAGCACCTAATGCATAAATATTTTTTAAGATGGCAGCATATTGTACACCAATCACATCATGGTTAGTAACAATATTTAAATATTCTGTTTTAAAGTACTTGCCAATTTCTAAAGCTTTGGTTTCATCAATACCACTAAACGTTAAATAACTTAATTTTTCAGAAGCTACTTCTTCGGCATGGCATGGTCCTAAAACTGTGTAATAATCATTGATACTAAAATCAAATTGTTCAGCTAAAAATTCATTCAACAATTGATTTTTTGAAGGAAGAATTCCTTTAATGGCAGAAACAATTTTTTTATTTTTAAAAGCATTTTTATCTAATTGTAATAAAGCACTTTCAGCAAAAGCAGATGGTGTTGCAATAACTAAAACATCGCTATTGGCAACAACTTCAGCAATATTATTGCTAAGTTTTAATTGATTGGTATTAAAATATGCTGAATGTAAATAGTGTGGATTGTGTCTTCTTGTTTCAATGGTTTTAATGGTTTCAGCATTTCTAACCCACCAGTTTAAGGAGTTGCCATTATCAGTTACTAATTTAGATAAAGCTGTTGCCCAACTACCACTACCAATCATTCCAAATTGCATTGTTGCTATATTTGTTTTAACAAATGTAAAAGATTTTATTTCATCAAATTTTTTAAAATTGAACATAATGAAATTGATAAAAATATTTTTTGTTATTCTATTTTTTTCTTCATGTACTAACAAAAACAATAGTTTGCCAACAGTTGCCTTTATTGATGCATTTGAAGACAATACCATTGCAAAAGCCAAACAAGGATTTTTTGCTGCATTGAAAAAAAATGGATTTAGTGAAGAACAAAAAACCATTAATGTTATTTATAGAAATGCACAAGGCAATATTCCTACACTTACACAAATTGTACAATATGCCAAGTCAGCAAAAGTAAATTTAATTGCAACTTGTCCTTCTATTTCAACAATTACTGCAATTCAAAATGTTCAGGATATTCCAGTATTCATGATGGTTTCACCAAAACCCGAACTCATGAAAATTAATACTAAAGACGGAAAAACTCCAACAAATCTTTATGGAGTTGGAGAAGATTTAAGTTATATAGATACTTCATTCGGATTAATTCCAAAACTCCTGAACAAAAAAGGCAACATAAAAGTTGGAATGATTTTTAACCAAAGTGAACCACAAAGTGTTGATGCATTAAATCATATAAAAATTTTAGCTCAGCAAATGAATATTGAGTTAATTACATTGCCAGTCAACTCAAGTGCAGAAACTCAATTAGTCACTCAGTCATTACTTTCAAAAAATATTGATGCTTTTTTTGCTAATCCCGATAATGTAATTTTTGCATCTTTTGAAACTATTATTCAATCATGCAATAATGCAAAAGTTCCAGTATTTACAAGTGAAGCAGGTTTAGTATCTCGTGGTGCAGTTGCTGCTTATGGTGCAGATATGTATGCTTGGGGTTATCAGGCAGGTGAACAAGCAGCACAATATTTAAAAACAAAATCTACAAAAAATTTACATTGGCAGATGGTAGAGTTGAGAAAAAAAGTTTATAACCAAAAAGTTGCCCAACAATTTGGCATTATTGTTGATTCTAGCTTTGAGTCTATAAATTAAAACCGATTATAGCCATTATAAAAATAACAAAATGAAAATAAAATCTTATTTACTACTGTCAGTAATCTTTTTCAGTTTTTTTGCTTCCTGCAAAAAAGATGTTTCGTTACCTCAACTTACTTTTGCAAATAATATTAGTGAAGGTACTGCTAATGCAAGTGGAGAGTATACTATAACCGGACATATTAGTTCTTTTGTTCGATTAGATAAAGTGGTCTTAACCAAAGAAGGTCAGTCGTCTTATTTTATTCTTGATGAAACAACAGCCAAAAATAAAAATGAATATGATTTTTCATATTTAATAACTGGAATAACTGCCAATACATATATCATAATTGATGTTTATGACCAAAATGGTGGAAAAACTTCATATCGTTTTCTAATTAAAAAATAATTTTTCTAAGTGGTATAAAGTGATATAGTTTATTTTATTATAAAAAGGATAAGAGTATTATATTAAGTGCTTCAATTTTAGAAGGGTTTAGTACTAACCATTACCCATTTATTAACCTTCTTCGCTTTACATTTGCCAAAAATAAATTACTATGGCAGTTAGAGCAGATTTGTTTCAATCTCCAGATTATTATTTAGTAGATGAATTACTAACCGATGAACAAAAACTCATTAGAGATACAGTTCGTAATTATGTAAAAAAAGAAATTTCTCCCATCATAGAAGACTATGCAGAACGTGCAGAATTTCCTCAACACATTGTAAAACAAATGGGCGATTTAGGTTGCTTTGGCCCAACCTTACCAATTGAATATGGTTGTGGTGGTTTAGATTATATTAGCTATGGATTAATGATGCAAGAGCTAGAACGTGGTGATAGTGGTGTTCGTAGCACAGCAAGTGTTCAAGGCAGTTTAGTAATGTTTCCAATTTATGCTTATGGTAACGAAACTCAACGCAATAAATATTTACCAAAGCTTGCTAGTGGAGAATGGTTGGGTTGTTTTGGTTTAACAGAACCTAATCATGGTAGCGATCCATCTTCAATGCTTACTAATATTAAAGATGCAGGAGATTATGTTATTTTAAATGGTGCCAAAATGTGGATCAGTAATGCACCATTTAGTCAAGTTGCAGTTGTTTGGGCTAAAAATGAACAAGGAGAAATTCAAGGGCTCATTGTTGAAAGAGGAATGGAAGGATTTTCAACTCCAACTACTCACGGCAAATGGAGTTTACGTGCAAGTGCAACTGGTGAGTTAGTTTTTGATAATGTAAAAGTGCCTAAAGAAAATATTCTACCCAATGTAAAAGGATTAAAAGGTCCATTAGGTTGTTTAACCAAAGCTCGTTATGGTATTGCTTGGGGAACTTTAGGTGCTGCAATGGATTGTTACGATACAGCATTACGGTATAGTAAAGAACGTGAACAATTTGGTAAACCTATTGGTGGATTTCAGTTACAACAAAAAAAGTTGGCCGAGATGATTACTGAAATTACAAAAGCACAATTATTAGTTTGGCGTTTAGGTGTACTGATGAATGAAGGGAGAGCCACTTCACAACAAGTAAGTATGGCAAAAAGAAACAGTTGTGAAATTGCAACAAACATTGCTCGTGATGCACGCCAAATGCTTGGAGGAATGGGCATTACAGGCGAATACAGTATAATGAGACACATGATGAATTTAGAAAGTGTTATTACTTACGAAGGCACTCATGATATTCATTTACTTATTACAGGAATGGATGTTACAGGAATTAATGCTTTTAAATAATGGTACCCCTTAATTCAAGGGGGTAAGCTTGGAGTAATAATTGCTAATTTTACTGCCTAGTATTATAAACCATTTGAAGTAAATGAAAAGTAGCGTTAAGAAATTTTGCATAATTGCTCTCCTTTTTTCTGTTACCTCTTGTAATAGAAAATCCATTTTTACAACTGATCTAAGAAAAAATGTTGAAGATTTAAATTTGAGTTTAACCAAGCTTCAATATTATATTGATAACGATATTATTTTATCGAGAGAAGTAAGTAAAGACACAGGAAAAATAAATGCAGGAATTTTTATTTATCAAGATGGAAAATATTATCAAAACATAAAACTAAAAGCCAGTACAAGAGGTATTTGTACAACTGTTTTTCCTGATAGATTACATATTTCATTTGAAAAAGGCGATAATAAATATTTAGTTTTTGCTACACCAAATTCTTTACGAGAAGATAAAACCTACCAATTACTTGCAGATCCATTATCTCGGAATGATGACCATATTATTCAATATGATGGTAAGTTATATAAATTATTTGTAGATAAAAGTTGGCCTAAATTAGTAATTGGTAAAAAGCTAATTAATAAAGAAAAATACGATGGTCGAATTATGAAAGGCCAAAGAGTAAAATAAAGTAATATTGCAAAAGTCATTCAATTTTTGCAATGTCATCTTCTTCAACAACATCATCATCAAAAAAAAACAACCTCTTTTTTTTAGTTGGTCTAATGGGTACAGGTAAAACCCACTGGGCTAAAGCTCTTGCTCAAAAAAACAAGTATAAATTTATTGATTTAGATGAGTTGATAGAATCTAAAAACAACAATTCCATTTTAAAATTATTTAATGAGTTTGGTGAAGATGCCTTTAGAAAAAAAGAACACGAAACCTTAGTTGAATTATTCTCTATTCAAGAGAAAACTATTATTGCAACAGGAGGTGGAACAGCTTGTTTTTTTGATAACATGAATTTAATGAATCAAAATGGGATTACAATTTGGTTGAACGATTCTATTGAAAATATTTGTGAAAGATTAGAAAGTTATAAATCTTCAAGACCATTGATAGCTAATGAGTCGTCATCACATTTAAAAAATACCATTACAAATATGTATCACAGTCGTTTGAATTTTTATAATATGGCTAAATATTCTTTAGCAAGAATTGAAATAAGTATTGAACATTTGCAAAACATAATTAATATTTATGCATAAAAAAATACTCATTGCAGGTGCAATTTTTGCAGCATTGTCAGTAATTCTTGGTGCTTTTGCAGCACATGCTTTTGCAGATGTGTTAAATGCTGCACAACATAAAACTTTTGAAATAGCAGTAAAATATCAAATGTATCATGCACTAGCAATGGTTTTAAGTGCTGTTTTGTTTATTCAAAAACCAAGTACATCATTACTTATTTCGGCTGTTTTGTTTGGTATTGGTATTATACTTTTTTCTGGTTCATTATATAGTTTAATATTTTTAAATTTATTTAACATAGAAGGGTTTAAGTTCATAGGTGCAATAACTCCAATTGGGGGAGTGTCTTTTATAATTGGTTGGCTTATGATAATAAAAGCTGTTGTGAAATGGTAATAGATAATAACAATTAAAAATAAATTATGGATGCAGTTTATAAAATTCTATTAGTTGAAGATGAAGTGAAATTGAGTATAATAATTCAAGAGGAATTAATTGCAGAAGGTTATGAAGTTGATATTGCTTTAGATGGATTAATTGCTGAAGAGAAATTCTTGAACAATGCTTACACTTTAATTATTTTGGATATTAGTATTCCTAAAAAAAATGGATTTGAATTATGCAAAACATTTCGAGAAACCAATAGTAAAATTCCAATTATAATGCTCACAGCATTAGGTGAAATACAAGATAAAATTCAAGCATTTAATTTAGGTGCCGATGATTTTATTGTAAAACCATTTCATTTTAGAGAACTGATTGCTCGAATTAAAGTTTTTTTTAAACGCACAGATATTGAACAAAACGAAAAAATTATTGGGTATCATGATTTAGAAGTGCATTGTGATAAAAAAACTGCTTTTCGTGGTGGTAAAGAAATTCCATTAACTGTTAAGGAGTTTACTTTATTGAAATTATTATTAGATAATCAAGGCAAACCAACATCTAAACAAGAAATTCTTGAAAAAGTTTGGGATTTAAGTTTTGACACAGGAACCAATACTATTGAGGTATACATTAATTTTTTAAGAAATAA
>JANLVQ010000337.1:0-2376 GCA_031364085.1 Chitinophagaceae bacterium | reverse complement strand
TGTCATTTATTATTTATTCAGTGTGAAACCTGTGCAACAAACTACAATGGATGTTGTAGTGCTGAATGCCAAACCATTTATCAATTGCCAATTGAAGAACAAAAAGAAATTAGAAAAGGAATTGATAAAGGGCAAAACATTTTCAATAAATCTCGAGTGAGAAAACCTAACTTAAAAAGGAGTAATTAATTAAATATGCAGCTCCATTACAAAAAAATAGCACTTCCTTTTGAATATCCATTTACCATTTCTGGTGGAAGAACTAAAACCCATCAACCTGCATTAATAGTGGCTTTGCAATTAGGTAATTATGTGGGTTATGGAGAAGCACCTGCAATCGCCTACTATAATATTTCTGTTGAAGAAATGATTGAAACCATTGAAAGCAAAAAAAGAATGATAGAAAAATTTGCTTTCACCGAACCTGAAAGATATTGGCATTATCTACATCATCTTCTACCTCAAAACCATTTTTTAGTGAGTGCTTTAGATATGGCAGCATGGGATTTATTTGGAAAATTAAAAGGCAAATTATTGTATGAAATTTGGAATACAGAATTTACCAATACTCCATTAACTGATTATACAATTGGCATTGATACCATTGAAAAAATGGTAGATAAAATTAAAGCCAAACCCTCACCAATTTATAAAATAAAAGTGGGTTTTGAAAATGATGTTGAAGTAATTAAAGAACTTAGAAAACATACTTCATCAATCTTTAGAGTTGATGCAAATGCAGGCTGGGCTTTAGAAGAAGCATTACAAAAAATACCTCAACTAAAAGATTTAGGAGTTGAGTTTGTTGAACAACCTTTAGAAAAAGATAATTGGGAAGGAATGAAAATACTTTTTGAAAAATCTCCTCTCCCATTAATTGCAGATGAAAGTTGCGTGTTTGAACAAGATGTAGAAAAATGTGTAACCCATTTTCATGGAATTAATATAAAGCTAACCAAATGCAGTGGTATTACTCCTGCTATTAGAATGATACAAAAAGCAAAAGCATTAGGATTAAAAGTAATGATGGGCTCTATGAATGAATCAAGTTTAGGTGCTGCAGCTAATGCAAACTTTTTACCTCAATTAGATTATGTAGATATGGATGGACCTTTGTTATTGAAAGAAGATATTGCTACAGGCTTAGAATTCAATCATGGTAAAGTTTCTATTACTGGCAAGTTTGGCTTAGGAGTTACTTTAAAAGATTGGTAATTTAAGCTTTCACTTCTTTATTCAATAATTCCCAAAGTGCATCTTTTAATTCAATCAAACCTTTTTGTGCAACTGATGAAATAAATAAGTGAGGAACATTAGTAGGCAATTCTTTTGAAATAGCTGTTTTCAATTCATCATCCAACATATCACTTTTACTTACTGCAATTAAAAAATCTTTTTGCAACATTTCGGGATTATATTTTTCTAATTCATTATGTAAAACTTGAAACTCTTCTTTATGGTCTTTACTATCAGCAGGAATTACAAATAATAAAATGGAGTTACGTTCTATATGTCGTAAAAAACGATGGCCTAAGCCTTTGCCTTCTGCAGCACCTTCAATAATTCCTGGTAAATCGGCAATACAAAAACTCTTTTGATTTCTATATTCAACCATTCCAAGTTGTGGAGTTAAAGTTGTAAAAGCATAGTTTGCAATTTTTGGTTTTGCTGCAGTAATTACAGAAAGCAATGTTGATTTTCCAGCATTAGGAAAACCTACTAAACCCACATCAGCCAAAACTTTCAGCTCAAGTGTTTTCCAACCTTCACTGCCCGTTTCGCCGGGTTGAGCATATTCAGGAACTTGATTTGTTGGAGTAGCAAAATTACTATTTCCTAAACCTCCTCTACCCCCTTTTATCCAAATTATTTCTTGCCCATCTTCTAAAATTTCAACTTCTAAATTTCCATTTTCTTCATCACGAGCAATGGTACCTAATGGCACTTCAATAATTACATCTTTACCATCTCTGCCTGTCATTTTATTTTTTGCACCAGCTTCGCCGTTTTCTGCATGAACATTTTTGAAGTAACGTAAATGTAAGAGTGTCCAAAGTTGAGAATTACCTCTTAATATAATATGACCTCCTCTGCCTCCATCACCTCCATCAGGTCCAGCTTGTGCATTATATTTTGTACGTGCAAAGTGTTTACAACCTGCACCACCATGTCCACTTTTTGTAAATATTCTAATGTAATCAATAAAATTCTTCTCCATAATCGTTGCAAAAGTAACGTTAATCAGATTGTTGACTTTAAATAAAAAAGCTACTCAAAAGTTTGAGTAGCTTAATATTAATTTTTGAAGAATTGTTTAAGGGAAAATACCTAACTCTGCATAGCTTGTGGCCACTTTGTTAATAGCATTTACATATG
>JANLVQ010000312.1:0-17426 GCA_031364085.1 Chitinophagaceae bacterium | reverse complement strand
GCCGCAGATTTGACGGCTCCCACCTTTACGTTGCTTTCTCCCGTTGGAGCAGTGCCCTTGCCTTAACACAGGTCCTTTGCTTTGTGTAATTTTCACTTACTTGTTATTATTCTAATGGAACGAAAGCTATAATAATAGGTTTGGATTCTATATTTTCTTATTCAAATTACAACATTATAAATCTTAGTAATAGGAATGTACGTGTTTCACATTTTAATAGAAGTGTTGTAGATAGTTGTCAATTTATTGGTTCTTTAGATCCATTTAAATCTATTAGTGGAAATATTAATTTAACTAGGGTTGATGTTCCTAATGGGGTATTTTCTGGAACATTTGAATTTACAATCGATACCAAAGATTGTGGTAATTATAAAATTACAAATGGTCGTTTCGACTACAAATTTTAAAACAAAAAAATATTATAAAATGAAAAGAATTTTATTAGTGATTTTTTGCTTTGCACTTATAACTAAAGCAATAGGTCAAACTGCTGATAGAATAGAGTTGGATAAAATATACCAACATATTAGCAGAACAGCTATCCCTACAGGATACCTTAATTCTTTCCCCACAACGTCTCCTTTCAAGCTGTGTGAATTAGCAAAGGGACGTTGTGGTAATGTTTAGTACAAAAGCTCAATAATTATATATTTGCATAATGCCAGTTAGACGAAATATTGCATACAACAATGGTATGTATTCTTTCCCCACAACGCCTTCTTCCAAGCTTCGCTTTAGTTGACGTTCTTCACCAACTACGTTTTTTAATTTCGAGAAACATTGTATAGATTACTCCACAATTGTTTTTAATTAAAATTTTTATTTGAATGAGATGATTACCTAGTATGGTTTTGCAATTGATTTTGTTGAGGAAGAACAGCAACAAAGGCAGGGGTAAATTGAATCCTCAACGTCACTTGGCTTTCACACAAAATGCTTTGAAAGGTGACGTTGCTGCGAAAGAATAAAAATATTTACAAAGTTATGTTACATAAAATAGTTAATGTTTTACTTTTAACCCAATGAAACAACTATTAATTATTCGTCATGCAAAAAGCGATTGGAGCAACCCCTTGCTTTCTGATTTTGAAAGAACTTTAAATGATAGAGGAAATAAAGATGCTCCAATGATGGCAAAAAGAATAAAAGATAAAAAAATTGTAATAGATCAATTTGTTTCAAGCACTGCAACTAGAGCTTTAACCACTGCTATTTTTTTTGCAAAGGCTTATAATAAAAAAGAAAAAGACATTTTAAAGATTGATGAACTATATCATGCATCTCCAAAAGTATTTTATACAACTATTGACGAATTGAATGATGAATTTGATTCTGTTGCAATTTTTTCGCATAACCCTGGCATTACAGATTTTGTTAATTCCTTAACCAAAACCAGAATTGATAATATGCCTACTTGTGCTGTATTTGCTGTTAAATTTGATATTGAAAATTGGGCATTGTTTTCAACTGCTAAAAAAGAATTATGGTTTTTCGATTACCCAAAGTCTATTCTCTAAAAAAGCTTTGCTAATATTGTAACTACAAAATATTGAATGTTAGAAGCCATAATTACAGGATTAACCTTAGGCATTTTATTAGCCATCTCAATTGGGCCCATCATTTTTGCCATTATCAAACAAAGTTTAAATAATGGTTACAAGGGAGGTTTTTTATTTGTTGCAGGTGTTTCTATCAGTGATATTTTAATAATTATAGTTTGCAATCTTTTATCAAGTTTATTTAATCAAGCCATAAAACATCAATTAATCATTGGATTAGTTGGTGGAGCTTTTTTACTTATCATTGGTATTTATACTTTATTCTTTAAAAAGGTTGTGATGGATAGTAATGGTGGATTAAAAGAAAATGTTTTCAGCAAAAGGCAACAGTTGGGTATTTTTCTTTCTGGTTTTTTTATGAACCTTTTAAACCCTGGTGTATTTATTTTTTGGTTAGCAGCAACTGCTAATATTCACTCTCAAATGATTGGGCTGTTGCATCCTACTCGTTATTTAATTACTGTATATGCCGTTTGCTTAGGTTTTGTTTTATTTACAGATATTGCTAAAGTTTTATTAGCCGGAAAAATAAGACCAAAACTTACTCCACATAATTTACATATCATCAATAAAATTTCTGGAATTATTTTAATCGTTTTTGCTATAGCACTTGCTATAGCTTCATTAAGTTTTAAGGTAACAGGACATTAATCTTTTATAAGTTGTACAAACTCTTCTTCAGAAATAATTTTTATAGAATTTATTTTTTTAGCTTTTTCTAGTTTGCTACCAGCATCTTCACCAACTACTAAGTAATTTAATTTAGAACTTACACTACTAACAATAATTCCACCTTTAGCTTCAGCCAAAGCCTCTGCTTCACTACGTTTTAGCTGAGTTAGTGTTCCTGTAAATAAAAATGTTTGTCCAGTTAACTCTCCAGATGAAACAAACTGCTTTTTATTATTTTTCAATTGCAAGCCCAATTGTTCTAATTGTAATAACATTTCTACGTTCTGTGAATTGCTAAAAAAATGATGAATACTTTTTGCAACTTTAACTCCAACATCATCAAGTAAAAGCAAATCTTCTTCAGTTTTATTTTTAAACTCAAGAATATGATCTACTGCATTTGCTAATGTTTTTGCAGTGGTTTCGCCAACAAAACGAATTCCTAATCCAAAGATTAATCTGTGTAAGGGTTGTTGTTTACTGGCTTCAATTGCATCTTTTAATTTATCAACTGATTTTTTTCCAAAGCCTTCCAAAACGCCAATAGCTTCAAAATTTAATGTGTAAATGTTTGGAATATCTTTCGACAAATTCAATTCATAAAATTTACGAACATTAGCTTCGCCAAAACTTTTAATGTCCATAGCATCTTTGCTAACAAAGTGTATCATTCGTTCAACAACCTGTGCCTCACATTCTATATTTATGCATCGCCAAACAGCCTCTTCATCTTCTTTAAACAATTCACTTTTACAAACTGGGCACTGCTTTGGAAATTCAATGGCTATTTCAGTTCCATCTCTTTGCTCTGTTAAAGATTGTACAATTTGAGGAATAACATCTCCAGCTCTTTCAATTAAAACTGTATCGCCAATTTGTAAATCTTTTTCTTTAATATAATCTTCATTATGTATAGAAATGCTGCTAACTGTTACGCCACCTAAATAAACTGGAGTTAATTTTGCAACAGGTGTTACAGCTCCCGTTCTGCCCACCTGAAACTCAACAGCAATAAGCTTTGTAGTGGCTTGCCTAGCTTTAAACTTATAGGCAATTGCCCAACGAGGATGATGAGAAGTCATACCTAATTGCTCTTGCAAATGCAAGTTATTTACTTTAATCACCATACCATCAATTTCGTATGGCAACTCATCTCTTTTTAATTCAAATTCATTAACGTAATTAATTACTTTATCAATACCAATAACTACTTTTTTTTCTTTTTCAGGAGAACGAAAGCCACAGTCCCAAAGCATTTTAAGTTGAGCAGAGTGGGAATTTAATGGATGATTGATTGATTGATTGATTAGTTGATTCGTGTTAACTTTTAGGTTTTGACTTTCTACTTTTGACTTTTGTATGTAACTAATATGGTATAAAAAGGCATCTAAATTTCTTTGAGCCACTTCTTTGGGGTTTTTAATTCTCAAACTTCCACTAGCTGTATTTCTTGGGTTAGCAACACTAGCCAAGCCTTGTTGTGTAAGCCATTCATTATATTTTTCAAAAGAAGATTTGGTCATAATCACTTCCCCTCTTATTTCAATTTGTTCAATACCATAGCTGCTAAAATTGGCGTGTAAAGGAATAGATTTGATTTGCTTAATGTTAGTAGTAATATCATCTCCTGCAACACCATCACCTCTAGTTGTTGCTCTTGCTAATTGGTTGTGTTCATAAATTAAACTGATACTTGCACCATCAAATTTGGGTTCAACACAATATTCTATTTCAGTTAATCCACTAGCTTCTTTTGCTTTTCTATCAAAATCAATTAAATCTTCTGCATTATAACTATTGGCTAAGCTAAGCATGGGCACTAAATGCTGTAGTGTTTCGAAGCCTTCATTTAAACTATTTGAAATTCTTTGTGTAGGAGAATTAGGTGTTTTATATTTTGGATGATGCTGTTCTATTTTTTCGAGTAACTTAAATAGTCTATCAAAATCAAAATCGCTAATAGTGGGTTCACTTAAAACATAATATTGATATTCATGAAATCGAATTAATGCTTTTAATGCTTCTACTTTTTCAATAGGAATAGTATCCAAATTCAAGGAATCCAAATCTTGTAACCAGTTTTTAGTATCTTGTTGTAATTGTTGAATTTGTAGTTCTGAAAACATAAAATCTCAAATATTTCTTCAAAAATGGTAAAATAACTCTTTTTAACTCAATATTAAACCATCTTTTCGTTTGTCTTTTTAATATTCCCCTTATTTTGCTACACTTTTTTAAAGTAGTTATCATTTTGCCCTAAATAAGGCAATAAAAAACAAAACTGAATGTATAAGTTTTACAATTATTTTTTGCTAGTAGTTTTTTCTGTTGGTGTTAGTTCAATTGGTTTTTCTCAAGATACTACAAAGGAGGTTACTTCATTAAATGTAGATTTGCTCAACATTTTTAATCAAAAGCAAACCAAGAAATATAAAATTCGCAAAATTGCCGTTTCGGGTAATCAATATTTTGATGAAACCTTACTAACATCTATTGCCAACATTTCAGTTGGTGATGAAGTTGCCATTCCTGGAGGAGATAATTTCAGTAAAGCTATTACCAAACTTTGGGCTCAGAACTATTTCAGCAATGTAGAAATTTATATAACCAATTTAGTGGGTTCAGATATTGATATTGAAATTGCTGTAACTGAACGTGCCAGATTGTCTAATTTTAACTTCATTGGTATTTCAAAGGGTCAGGCAGATGACTTAATGGGTAAAGTTGGTTTAATAAAAGGAAGAATTGTAACAGAAAACAGCAAGCAAAATGCTATTGAAGTTATTAAAAAATTATATTCAGAAAAAGGGTTTGAGCGTTGTAAAGTTTTAATTCAAGAAGTTAAGGATAGTGCTGTTGCTAATGCTATTGCCTTAAATTTTATTATTGATAAAGGCAGAAAAGTTAAGATAGATAATATAGCTTTTGAAGGCAATGAGTTCATAGATGTTATTAAGCTTAAGAAGAAAATGAAGGATACTAAAGAAAAAGCACGTTTAACACTCTATCCTCCAAAAAACAAAGGTGGTTTTATCAAATCTACACCATACACTTTTAATGATTATTTACAAGATAAAGGTTATTTAACATATAGTTTAACTAAAAAAGTTTTAGACCCCTATGTTAGAATAAAACTATTTTCAGGAGCCAAGTTTGATGCAAAAAAATATATTGACGATAAAGAGAAAATTATACAATTTTATAATAGCATTGGACACAGAGATGCTGTTATTGAAAAAGACACATTGTATTACAATACAGCTGGCGATAAAAACATTGATATCAAAATTAATGAAGGTAAAAAATACTATTTCGGCAACATCACTTGGAAAGGAAATATAAAATACAATGATTCTATTTTAACTGTAATACTCGGTATAAAAAAGGGTGATATTTATAGTTTAGAAACCTTAAATAAAAAATTAGGGAAAGGTGGTGGTCCGCCTGAAGGTGGTGATATCAGTGGATTATTTATGGATGATGGCTATTTATTTTTTAGAAGTGAGGCAATCGAAACTGCAGTTTATAGCGATACCATTGATCATGAAATCAGATTGTTCGAAGGCCCTCAAGCTACTTGGAAAGAAGTAAAAATTACTGGGAACGATAAAACCAAAGAACATGTTATTAGAAGAGAGTTAAGAACCTTGCCTGGTGAAAAATTTGTTCGTAGTGATGTGATGCGTTCTATAAGAGAGTTGTCTCAATTAAACTTTTTCAATCCAGAAAAAATTACTCCAAATATTGTTCCTAATCCAGATGATGGAACTGTAAATGTTAATTGGCAAGTTGAAGAAAAAAGTAGCGACCAGTTAGAACTAAGTGCTGGATGGGGTGGAAATATTGGACTAACAGGAACACTAGGAATTAGTTTCAATAATTTCTCCATCAAAAGATTGTTTCATAAAGATGCTTGGGATCCGTTACCCATGGGCGATGGACAAAAACTAAGTTTTAGAATTCAAAGTAATGGAAGAGCTTTTCGTAGTTATAATTTTTCATTTACCGAACCTTGGCTAGGGGGTAAAAAAAGGAATCAATTCTCTATTTCTTTTTACGATACTAAGTTTTCAAATGCATTCGATCCAATTACCAGAACTCACACTAGCGATGCTGCTAACAATTCATTTATACAAACAACAGGTGGTGGTGTAAGCTTGGGCAAACAGCTAAAATGGCCAGATGATTATTTCTCACTTTCAATAGGTGTAAATTTTGCTCGATACAAGCTTAAAAACTATTATATAGATAGGGTAAACCTTCCTGGATTTAATAATGGATTCTCTCACAACTTAAGTATTAAAGCTGCAATACAAAGATCTTCAATAGATCAACCCATGTTTCCAAGAAGCGGTTCTAGTTTTTTATTAAGTGTGCAAGCAACTCCCCCTTATTCTTTATTTGATAAAAGCATTGTAAAGCAAGATAATCCTTATAAATGGATAGAATATTACAAAACTCGTTTTAATGCAGAATGGTATATTCCTTTAACTAAAGCAGTTGGTGAGGATAATAAACAACTGGTTTTAAAAGCTGCAGCAAAATTTGGTTTTTTAGGCAAATATAATAATCAATTAAATATCTCTCCTTTTGAACGTTTTCAAGTTGGGGATGCTGGTTTAACCAATCAATTTGCTTTGTTGGGATATGATATAATAGCACATAGAGGATACCCTGTTTATCAAACTTCTAACCCTAGCATTAATCCAGAACAAACAGGAGCTAGTGAATATTTTACAATATTTAACAAATATGTTTTAGAGTTACGCTACCCATTAAGCTTAAACCCAAGTAGCACTATATATGCAGTAGGTTTTATAGAAGCTGCAAACGGTTGGTATAGTATGAAAGAATACAATCCATTTAAACTAAGAAGATCAGTTGGTGTAGGTATGCGTTTCTTTTTACCTATGTTTGGATTGCTTGGATTTGATTATGGCATAGGATTAGATAGATATACACCAGGATCAAGTATAAAAGATATGAGTAGATTTACTTTTATGCTTGGCTTTGAAGCTGAATAGAGCTTGAAAAGGGTAAATGGCAAGTGGGTGAAAACAAAAAAACAATTAAATAAAAAAAACGTAAACAATTTTAGAGTTATGAAAAAAATATTATTATTAATTATTCTATTTGCAACAATTTCAGTTGTTGTTAATGCACAACGTTATGCTGTAATTGATACCAAATACATTTTAGAAAAAATAAAAGAATATAAAGACGCCGATACTAAAATTCAACAAACCGCAAACGAGTGGCAAAAAGAATTAGATGATTTGCAATTTGATTTAGACAAAATGTATAAAAACTACGATGCTGAACAATACATGCTTACAGATGAGTTAAAGAAAAAACGTGAAGCAGAATTGTTTAACAAAGAAAAAACATTACGCGAATTGCAAAAAAAACGTTTTGGATACGAAGGAGATTTATTTAAAGAACGCCAAAGATTAGTTAAACCAATACAAGATAGAGTGTACAATGCTATACAAAAATTAGCAGTAGCTCGTGGCTACGACTTTATTTTGGATAAAAGTGAAGGCATAACTGTTATATTTGCCGACCCAAAACTCGATAAGAGTGATGATGTTTTAAGAGAAATGGCCATTAAATAGAAAATTTTTTTTATCAATTATTAATAACAAAAAACACCCGTAATATTAGATAAAGCTAATCGGGGAAAATTACAATGAAAAAGGTACTAACATTATGTTTTGTTTTTGCAGCAGGTTTTTTAATTACAACTAGTTCACAAGCACAACAAGTTAAAATTGGTTTTTTTGATGAACAAGCCGTTTTAGCTTTAATGCCAGGAATTGCAAAAGTTGATACATTATTACAACGTTTTGTAGCAGATTCCCTAAACCCACGCAGAGATTATATTTTAAGTGAATTAAAAAGAAAAGATAGCACATTAAGAGCCGACTCTGCATCTGGAAAATTAACGCCACAAGTAAAAGACATCATGCAAAAAGAAATGTCGCAAGATTTTTATACTATCCAAAACTGGCAACAAATTCAACAAGAAGCAATACAAGGTAAACAAGATCAATTGTTATTACCTTATCGTCAAAGAGTATATGGTGTTTTACAAGATGTGATAAAAGATCAAAAATATACGCATGTATTTAAACCTACTGAAGTAATTTATGCAGAAAAATCTGATGATATTGCTTTACGTGTTTTATCTGGATTAAAAATTCCTTTACCTAAAGAAGTAATTGATGCGATTAAAGATGCAGGAATTAGCACAGGAACTGGCCCAAGCCAACCTGTAGTTGCTCCAAAACTTCCACCAGGTGTAAAACCAGTTAAACCAACAGGTAAAAATTAATAGTAATAAATAAATTTAATAAAACCTCCACAACTTGTTGGAGGTTTTTTATTGCAATTAACTTAACAAATAATCAATTGCTTACTTTTGTTGGCTTACAAAACATTAGATTGTACAATAATAAAATGAATCACCCCAAAAGATATTTAGTAACCAGTGCTTTGCCCTATGCAAATGGCTTAAAACATATAGGTCATTTAGCTGGAGCATATTTACCAGCAGATATTTATGTAAGATACCTAAAGGCACAACAAAGAGATGTAGTTTTTGTTTGTGGTAGTGATGAGCATGGTACAGCAATTCCTATACAAGCAATGAAAGAAGGCACCACAGCTCAGGCCATCATTGATAAATACCACCCCATTATAGAACAAAATTTTAAAGATTTAGGAATAGAATTTGATATTTATCATCGCACTTCTTCACCTCTTCATCATGAAACTGCACAGGAATTTTTTACCAATTTAAATAATGCAGGCGAATTAGAAATTAAAGAAACAGAACAATATTTTGATGAAGAAACCAATACTTTTTTGGCTGACAGATTTATTAAAGGTACTTGCCCCAACTGCAGCTACAACAATGCTTTTGGCGATCAATGTGAAAAATGTGGCAAAAGTTTAAGCCCAGAAGAATTAATCAATCCAGTATCAACTTTAAGTGGAAATGCACCAATAAAAAAAGCAACCAAACATTGGTATTTGCCATTAAATAAACACGAAAATTTTTTGCGTGAATGGGTGTTGAAAGAACATGCAAATGATTGGCGTTCGAATGTTGTGGGACAAGTAAAAAGTTGGGTTGATGGGGGTTTACAACCAAGAGCAGTTACAAGAGATTTAGATTGGGGAGTTAGCCTCCCCAACCCCTCCAAAGGAGGGGCCTTAGACCCTGATGATGCAGAGAATGATTACAAATATCAAACTGCGAATCCGATCATTTATAAATTACTAAAAGAGTTTGTTGCACAACATAGAAGTAATCCGACAGAAGCAGAGAAAGCACTTTGGGAACTATTGAGAGACAAAAAACTTGGGTACAAATTTAGAAGACAACATATAATAGATAATTATATTGCTGATTTTGTTTGTATAAACCATAAACTGATTATTGAAGTTGATGGGAACATTCATCAATTGCCCGAAAATATTATTAGTGATGAAGAACGTACAAATGAGTTAAATAAACTTGGCTTTAGAGTAATTCGTTTTTCAAATAATGAAGTATTATTTGAAATAGAAAAAGTCCTTACATCCATCTCCAAAAAATTGTAAGAAATAGCTATTAGTGATCCTGTTTCACAAATCCCCCCTTCGGGGGGTGGGGGGGCTAAAGTTCTCTACGTTTGGTTCGATGCACCAATAGGTTATATTTCTGCAACAAAACAATGGGCTTTAAATAACAACAAAGATTGGAAACCTTATTGGTACGATGCTGACACTAGTTTAGTACATTTTATAGGAAAAGATAATATTGTTTTTCATGCAATTATTATTCCTGTAAAGCAAAAACTAAATGGAAACATATTGCCATCAAATGTTCCAAGCAACGAGTTCATGAATTTAGAAGGTGATAAAATGAGCACAAGTAGAGGTTGGAGCATTGAAATGGATGATTATATTAACGATTGGATAAAACCAGAAAATGGTGGCGGACAAATGGTTGATGCCTTACGCTATTACCTTACAGCTATTGCTCCAGAAACAAAAGATAGCGAGTTTACTTGGAAAGGATTTCATCAATCATATAAAAGTGAGTTGAGTGATATTTTCGGAAATTTTGTAAATAGAACTTTTGTGTTGATGCACAAATTATGCAAATCAAAAGTTCCTCTTTTTCATAATGATATTATTGATGATGATGATAAACAATTAATACAAGAAATTCATCAAACAAAAATTGCAGTTGAAAATTTTTTAGAAGAATTTAAATTCAGAGAAGCACAGTTTACTGTAATAGATTTAGCAAGAAAAGGAAATCAATATTTGCAAAAAAAAGAACCATGGAAGAAAAAGCCAACTGTTGATAGTCAACTATCAAATGAAGATCAAAAATTAATTGATAATTGTATTCATCTATGCTTACAATTATCAGCAAATCTGGCCATACTAATCCACCCATTTTTACCATTTACTGCAAAGCGATTAATATATATGATGAAGGTTGTTGATAAAATATTGGAGTGGAAAAATGCAGGCAGTGTAAAGCTTTTAAAGGTTGGCTATAGTTTACGACCACCAGAAATTTTGTTCAGAAAAATAGAAGACAGCGAGATTGAATTTCAGATAGAAAAACTAAAACAAAAAAGTTTAAAAACTAAAATGCAAACATCAGAACAACAATCAACCCCAAACAACAAACCACAAACAGAAACAAACGAGAAACAAGAAACAAGAACCGAAATAAAACCAGAAATTACCTTCGATGATTTTGCAAAAATAGATTTACGTATTGGTACAATTATACATGCTAAAAAAGTAGAGAAAGCAGATAACCTATTAAAACTTGAAGTTGATTTAGGTTTTGAAAAAAGAGTTATTGTTTCTGGTATTGCACAACATTTCAATCCAGAAGATATCATTGGTAAACAAGTAACTGTAGTTTCTAATCTTGCTCCAAGAAAAATGAAAGGCATAGAAAGCAATGGAATGATATTAATGGCAGAAGATAAAACTGGTAAACTTCATTTTATAAATACCTCAGAAAATACAGATGCAGGCAGTTCTGTAAGTTAAAATTGAGTAAAATTGTTGATTATTATCCTTAAATAATATCTTGTTTTAATAAAAACTAAAACAAACTATAATAAATAACTTGCATATTTAGTAAAAACTATATTTTTGCCAAGTAACTAAAACGTTTAAAAATGTCAGACATCGCTACAAGAGTTAAAAAAATCATCGTAGATAAATTAGGAGTAGATGAAGGTGAAGTAACAACAGAAGCTTCTTTTACCAATGATTTAGGAGCAGATTCTTTGGATACAGTTGAATTAATTATGGAATTTGAAAAAGAATTTAATATTTCTATTCCTGATGAGCAAGCTGAAACCATTACTACAGTTGGTCAAGCAGTTGCTTATTTAGAAGAACACGCCAAGTAAGATTTACATTAAACCGGAATAATTTCAATCCGCCTTTCTTTCGGCATTTGCCATAAGTTTGGCGGATTATTTATTATAAAATAATTTTACTATTGTTATGCTTATTGGTTGCAGTTGCGTAACTTAGTAAGCCTTGCAATTTAATATTATCATTGAATTTATAAAAGTTGACGTATGCAATTAAAAAGAGTAGTAGTAACAGGAATTGGAGCATTAACACCAATAGGCAATAATTTAAACGATTATTGGAATGCTTTAATCAATGGTGTTTCAGGTGCTGCACCTATTACCTTATTTGATGCATCGAAATTTAAAACAAGATTTGCTTGTGAAGTAAAAAACTTCGATCCTACAGAATTTCTCGATAAAAAAGAAGCCAGAAAATTAGATCGATTTGCACAATTTGCTTTAGTTGTAAGTGATCAAGCTATGACTGACTCTGGCTTGAATAAAGACAACATTAATCCCGATAGAGTGGGTGTGGTTTTTGCAAGTGGCATCGGAGGATTAACTACCTTTCAGCATGAAGTTGCTGCATTTACACTAGGTGATGGCACTCCCCGTTTCAATCCTTTCTTTATTCCAAAAATGATTTTAGATATTGCTGCTGGTCATATAAGTATGAGGCACAATTTAAGAGGACCAAATTTTGCTGTAGTAAGTGCTTGTGCAAGCAGTACCAATGCAATTGGACAAGCTTTTGATATTATTCGTTTAGGCAAAGCAGATATTATTTTAGCCGGTGGAAGTGAAGCTGTTATTAGTGAAGCTGGTGTTGCAGGTTTTAATGCCATGAAAGCCATGAGCGAAAGAAACGATAATCCAACTACTGCAAGCAGACCATATGATAAAGATAGAGATGGTTTTGTAATGGGAGAAGCAGGTGGTATGTTGGTTTTAGAAGAATTAGAACATGCTAAAGCTCGAGGTGCTAAAATATATTGTGAAGTGATGGGTTGTGGAGCCACAGCAGATGCATATCATATCACTGCACCTCATCCAGATGGGATGGGTGCAAGAAATGTAATGCTAGCTGCATTAGCTGAAGCAAACATGCAACCAGAAGAAATTCATTATATCAATACACATGGTACTAGCACTCCAATTGGTGATGGTGCTGAAGTAAAAGCCATTACCCAGGTTTTTGGTGAGCATGCCTATAGCCTTAATATTAGTGCAACAAAAAGTATGACAGGGCATTGCCTTGGTGCTGCAGGAGTAATAGAAGCCATTGCTTGTATCATGGCAGTTATTCATGATGTTGTTCCTCCAACAATCAATCATTTTACTGATGATCCGGAATTAGACCCAAAACTTAATTTCACCTTTAACAATGCTCAAAAAAGAACTGTTAATGCGGCTTTAAGCAATACTTTTGGGTTTGGTGGTCATAATGCTTGTGTTATTGTAAAAAAATATCAATCATAGAAATCGTTTTGCATTTTGCAAATACTTACCAATTTTCTTAAACCTTCTGCCAAAGCTTCTTTTAAAAAGCAAATAGAAAATATTTTATCTATTAAAATTGCCAATGCAGATGTATATGAAATTGCATTAAGCCATAGAAGCATTAAAGAAACCAATAACGCTAATAATGAAAGACTAGAATTTTTAGGCGATGCTGTATTAAGCAGTATTGTTGCCGACTATTTGTTTAAACGATACCCCATTAAAGGAGAAGGTTTTTTAACAGAGATGAGAAGCAAAATGGTGAATCGTCAACAACTCAATGACATTGCCATTAAAATGGGCATTAAACATTTAATGTTGTACAATAAATCTGATGCTACTTTAAAAAATAGTCAAATTTTTGGCAACACATTAGAAGCAATTATTGGAGCAATTTATTTAGATAAAGGTTACATCAAAACTCAAGACTGGGTAATTAAACAAATCA
The DNA here is from genome assembly GCA_031364085.1 of Chitinophagaceae bacterium. Lineage (GTDB taxonomy): Bacteria > Bacteroidota > Bacteroidia > Chitinophagales > Chitinophagaceae > CAIVPM01. The sequence continues at coordinate 3,861 of JANLVQ010000312.1, read as the reverse complement.
TCATGCCACATATGTATGTGGAGTCTTTAGAAGCCATTGATATTAATTTAAAAAATAAATTAATTGGTTGGGCAAGCAAACAAAACAAACAATTGTTATTTGATGTTGCCAATGAAAGAAAAGAAGGGGCAAGAAAAGTTTTTACAATTAATGTTTTAATTGATACAGAAATTATAGCTACAGGAAAAGCATTCAGTAAAAAAGATGCTAGTTTAATTGCAACACAAACTGCAATAGAAAAATTGGGGTTGTAGTTTAGAAAATAAACTTTTGTTTTAAATGAACATATTTCAGGAAGAGTTGGCTAGATTAATTATCAAGGTGTTGTTTAACGACAGAAGAAACATTCTCAATTGTAATACCTTTTGTCATACAATATTTAGTTTTTAGCCAGTCATCTAATTGTTTTGTTCCTTTGCTTGCATTACATGAGCCACAGCAAAGTGCAATATTATTTGGACCGTTGATTCTAATATCATTAACAATATGTTCCCACGTTGGTCTAGTTTTAAAATTGGTTACAGAGTTAACAAATAAAACTCCGCAGTATACACATTTCAAGTCCCTTTGCCTTACAAGCTCTTCTACTTCTTTAGGTATGCCCCAACGATTAGCCATTTTTATTGATTTCTCGAGTTAGTGTAATAATCAAAATCAAAATAGTGCCGTTTGTTGTATGCTAAAATTTCACCAATTATCCCTTTTTCACATTTATCCACAGGAATTGCTCTGCTGCCGTTTAACTCTTTTAATTGACCAAAATAAATGGTAAATGAATTCCGGTCAAATTGTATTGCCATCCAGTATGCTTTGGCTTTATACTTTTTTTCAGAAACTAATGCTTTATCATAAACATTTTTTCCAAGATTGTATCTTGTATTTAGCCTCCCATTTATTTGAAATTTGTTTCTAGCTTTTACACTAACAACATACCTTTCTCCATCCTTTTCACAAGATATATCAGCAAAGGTTTCGTTCATGGCATCGTCATTCAAATTCCTAATTTTGTCAAACTTATTATCAACTAATGCTTTTAATGCAAATAGTTCACCTAATTCACCAAGTGATTTTTTTCTGGATGCTTCTTTTTTATTTGATAAATCCAATGTCATTTAGTTTCTGATAGGCTTACACCTACGCAAGTATTTATATTATTACATGCAATTTGCGAAAAAATATGTTTTTGAAAGTCAACACTCTAGAGTTATACATTTTGTATTGTTGATATTACCATTCAATTTTACCATTCAAATATAAAACATCTAATAAACTAATAATATTCACAACGATTTTTAATTCTTCTTTTTCTGTTTTTAAATCCAACTGCTTTAAAAAATATGATTTTTATCATATCCTAGACTGCATCTTATCAACTTCGGCCTCATGGTTAGTTTATAATTTAGTTGATTATTATAACCATCAATATTTCTAATGTCAATTAACGACATCACCAAACCAACTGACCTTTCTAGTCACCCAGAAGGCACAGGTCATTTAAGATCTCGAATACCAATTTATGTAGATTTTATGCCTCCTTGCAATAGTGCTTGCCCAGCAGGCGAAAACATTCAGGCCTGGTTAGATCATGCACAAAGAGGAGATTATAAAACAGCATTTCAACAAATACTTCAAGACAATCCCTTTCCTGCAATCATGGGTAGAGTTTGTGTTCATCCTTGCGAAACTGGTTGTAACAGAAACCATATCGATACTACAGTTAGCATTCATGCTATTGAAAGATATATTGGCGATAAAGCCATTGAAGAAAATTGGCAACCCGAATTTGAAATTATCCCATCAAATAAAAAAGTATTAATAATTGGTTCGGGTGCAGCTGGCTTATCGGCAGCATGGCATTTGGCTAAAATGGGCCACAGTGTTGAAGTTGCAGAGGCTGCTCCATTTGCAGGGGGCTTATTAGAATTTGGAATTCCTGAATACAGATTACCAAAAAACATATTACATGCAGAAATAAAAAGAATTGAATCTTTAGGTGTAAAAATTAATTTAAATCATCCCGTTAAAGATGTTATAGAAGAGAATAAATTGGGAAATTTTGATGCTGTTTTTTTAGCTATTGGTGCACATAAAAGTAAAAAAGAATCATTCGAAAATGATCAATCAACTCCAGTTCTAGATGCATTTCAATTTTTAAAAACTTTCCATCAAGGCTTAGTGCAAATTCAAGGTGCCACAGTAGCAATTTATGGAGGAGGAAAATTAGCCATGTATTTATCTCGAGTAATTAAAAGGTTGGGTGCTAACCCAATTATTTTTTATTCTGGAGATAGAAAGCAAATGCCAGCATATGATTTTGAAGCTGATGATGCTATTGCAGAAGGTGTTGAAATAAATTTCTTACGTGCTATAAAATCAATTAAAAATAAAATTTGTACAGTTGAAATAATGAAAGCTGAAAAAAGAGAAGCTATTGCAACTGGTGAATTTGAATCTTTTAATATACATTCTCTCATTCTAGCTACTGGACAAGAGGTTGAAAATTCTTTTATAAAAAATATTGAAGGAATAGAATTTAAAGAAGATGGTTCGCCAATTATTAATAATGAAAGAATGACTGGCCATGATGGAATTTTTGCTGGAGGTGATATAATGTCAGGAGAAAGAAGTGCAACTATTGCAATTGGTCAGGGTAAAAAAGCGGCAAAATATATTGATGCATATTTAAAAGGAAAGCCTTATCAAAAGCCAGACAAACATCCAACTGCAGCATATAAAAGGTTGCACATGTGGTATAAAACAGAAGCTCCACAAAAAGAACAAGAAAAATTAGAACCCGCAATTGCAATAAAAAATTTTGAAGAAGTTATTAAAGGGTTACCAGAAAATGAAGTTAGGTACGAAGCTCAACGATGTTTAAGTTGTGGCAACTGCTTTGAATGCGATGGTTGCTTTGGTGCCTGCCCAGAAGATGCAATTATAAAATTAGGTAAAGGCAATAGATATAAGTTTAATTATGATGCTTGCACCGGATGTTCTATTTGCTTTGAACAATGTCCTTGCCATGCTATTGAAATGATTCCTGAACCACAAAATTCGATTTCCGATGTCAATAAAAAATAAATTAATAGCTACAATAGATGGTAATGAAGCTGCAGCATATGTTGCCTATAGAGTAAATGAAATTTGTGCAATATATCCTATTACTCCATCTTCAAATATGGCAGAGCTTGCCGATGAATGGAGTGCAAAAGGAATTAAAAATATTTGGGGAAATATTCCTCATGTTATAGAAATGCAAAGTGAAGCTGGTGCTGCTGGTACTGTACATGGTGCATTGCAAACAGGTGCATTAACTACCACTTTTACAGCCTCGCAAGGTTTAATGTTAATGCTGCCTAATATGTATAAAATTGCTGGAGAACTTACACCAGCTGTTTTTCATATTGCTGCCAGATCTTTAGCAGCACAAGGTCTTTCAATTTTTGGCGATCATCAAGATGTAATGGCGGCAAGAACAACAGGCTTTGCAATGTTAAGTTCTGCAAGTGTTCAGGAAGCACATGATTTTGCTTTAATTGCACAAGTTGCAACATTAAAATCTAGAATTCCATTCATGCATTTTTTTGATGGGTTTAGAACATCGCATGAAGTAAATAAATTAGAACTTTTAAGTGATGAACAAATTAAACACATGCTACCCGATGAATTAATTTTTGACCATCGCAAAAGAGCTTTAAATCCTGATAATCCTTTCATCAGAGGCACAGCACAAAATCCAGATATTTATTTTCAAGCAAGAGAAACAGTAAATCTATTTTACGACAAAGCCTCTACCATAATTGATGAAGTGATGAAAGATTTTGCAACATTAACTGGCCGTAAATATGATTTGTTTGAATA
>JANLVQ010000049.1:0-2258 GCA_031364085.1 Chitinophagaceae bacterium | reverse complement strand
AATGGTATAGATGCAATATTGGTTGCTATCCACCAATACCAGCTTTCTAGTTTCTTTTTTGCCATTAACCACATTCCTGTAAATGCTGTAGCACTTGCAAATGCATCTGCCCACGGAATTGCTTCTGGTGCAAATGCATTTTTTATCCAACTTAAACAAAAGAAAATAGTGATGTAAAAACTTAAGAAAAATGTCAATTGTTGCATCCATTCAATTCTATTGCTTTTTGAAATATGTAAAACATTTTCGTGTAATGAGGCAGTTTTTCTCGACCATAAAATCCATCCATAAATACTCATAATAGTATAATAAAAATTTACACTGGCTTCACCAAATAAATTTCCTTTTACACTTAAGTATATATAAATACTTGTGTTGATTAAACCAATTGGGTAAACTAAAATATTTTCTTTTCTACTATACCAAACACTAGCAATGCCAGCTATTACAGCAATAAATTCTAAAGCAGTTGTTTGTTGTAAACCTGTAATAAGTTGATGGAGGAATTCTGATAAAGTCATTTTTTTGTTTAAGTTTAACTCTTCAACATTTTATTTAAAAGCTTCTTAGAATTTTCATTATACAATTTCGGTTTGTGATGACACCATAGCTGTACGAAAGATATTTATGAAGTGTTGTACAATAAAATTTCATTTAGTTTTTCAGGATTTCCACCACATAATCTTATGAGTTCTTTTACTATTTCATTTTCTATTTCATTACTAAACTTTAGCTTGGGGATTTTAAAGCCATTTAGATGATTTAATTTTTTGTATGCTATTAATAATATAGCTGCAATCATTGTTACATACAAAATTACTTTTATTCCATTTTCATTTCGGCTTATTAGATGTTTAAAATTAAGTAATTGTTTAATGAACTTAAAAAACACTTCTATATCCCATCTTCTTTTGTAAAGCTCTGTAATATCTGCTGCTGTTAAATTTTCTATATTTGTTATAAAACTAATTGGCTCATTATCTTCTATTCTAACAGCTTCTATTCTTCTAAATAAATGTTTGGGCTTAATACCACCTTCACCATAAAATTGACACCATTCATCACTAACAATTTTTAAGGTTGCAGTTTCTATTGGTTGATTCTTTTTTGCATCATTACTTTTTATTTTATCGTGTTTAGCTTTAAAATTAATCCTTGATACAAACTGAATACCTTTATCAGTAAATGTATCATAAGTACTTCTTGCTGTAATGCCTCTGTCAAATATTTTAATTCGCTCTAAATCTTTTTCTGATTGCTTAAGAATGGTTTCTCGAAGTGCAACATTTTCACTATTGTGTGTTGGGTCTGTATAAAAATGAACTATTTCTGGAATATCTGCATAACCAACTGTGAACTTTAACTGACGATAGTTTTCGGCATCTCCTCCCTTTAATTGATACCCTACATTTAATAACTTGGTGGATAAAGCAATAATGGTTGAATCAAATCGGATAAGAGATTTCTTATCTACTCCTAATTCGTTTTTATATATACGAACACAGGCTTCAAAAAGTTTTTCAAAATAAGCAGCATTAATAACTGATAACCTCGTGCCAATTGAACTAAACCGTATTTTGCTATGCCTATTTTTGCTATTAATGAGTCTAAAAACTAGTGTTTCATAAGCAGATTCCATTGTACGAAGACTATTGTCTTTATGGGTAATAATACAATGTAGCAGCAATTTAAACATTACTTCACCTTGTAATTTCTTGGAGAAAACATCTACTTCTGTTTCTATAGCTAACTGCTCTAATAACTTTGAAGGAATTAATGAAAGCACTTTTTGAAGTTCCATATCGAAGGAACGATGTAAACAAATTTTATTGTGTAAAAGAACTAATTTATCTTTCGTACAGCTATGGTGATGACACAAACCGATAAAAAAACACCCCTTAATCTCCTCTCTAGAGGGGAAACTGATTTACATTTTTTACGATTCGCAAAAAATCGTAAATCGCAAATCTAAAATTACTAATGTGCATCTAACCAATTTTTACCCATGCCTAATTCAGCTTCTACTGGCACATCATTAGGCAATAACAAATCTGTGTTCATATTCTCTAAAATCAGCGGTCTTAAAATATCAATCTCACTATCAACAGCATCAAACACCAAATCATCATGAACTTGTAAAATCATTTTTGATTGTAGATTTTCTTTTTTAAGTTGATGATGAATTTTTATCATTGCTATCTTAATCATATCTGCTGCTGTGCCTTGTATGGGACTATTAATGGCATTACGTTCTGCAA
>JANLVQ010000273.1:0-4726 GCA_031364085.1 Chitinophagaceae bacterium | reverse complement strand
TTTTAGTGGTGGGTATCCCTACCCACCACTTTATTAGTACATAAAACCATTTATGTTAAAGTCATTTACCATACTATTCTTTTTCTTATTATTTTCTACAAATGGTTTTACACAATACTATGATAGTACACAAAAATTAATCATCCAATACAAAGCTGCAATTGAATTTTCAGATGCAGCTATTAACAGCATTTCTGCACTCAACAGCTTAATTAAAAAAGAAAATTATAGAAATAAAATATCAAGCTTTAATAACCCTACCAGTAGCGATATGGGTTTTAATTTGCAACTCGAAATTAACTCAGCCTTAAAGCCTTTGTTAGAAAAAGCAAGAAATGTAAACTCTAATAAATTTATCGATATTGTGGGTAGTTTAGTGGGCAATCAAAGTAAAAGTGGCTTAACCAAAAGTCTTATTCCAACAACTGGTATTTTTTCAACCCTTACAAGTCTTGTAGGTAATTTAACCATCAGTGAGAAACGTATTACTAAAAACGACCTCGATAGCTTCATGCTTAGTATTAGTAAATACTTTGGGCAATACGAAAAGCTAAATCGCATTAATCAACAATTCGATATTAACATAGACAAAATAGATTTGCGTTTACAAGAACTACAAACAGATCTTAAAGATTATTTACTCGATTTAATTATTGCTTATAACAATTCTTTACAGCGTGGCTCTCTAAAACAAAAAACTACAGAAGAACTACTGTTAAAATATCTTGATAAAACCGAAGTTGAAAACCAAATAAATGAACAACAAGAAACCAACGAGAAACAAGAAACAAGAAACGGAATATATTTTCCTACCGATGCAATTAAAACAGCTAAAGATATTACCAGCACCATACAAAAAATATTTGCAGAATATCAAAAAATATACACAGCGAATTATAACGACATTAAAAATATTTTAAATGAAACGAAACAATTAGGCAGTAACATTAATAAGCTAACAATTAATAATAGCTTGGCTGAATTACAAACCCTTTACACAGAAAGTAAAAATGCCGATGTTCTTATTTTAAGAATTTATACCTTAACCGAAAGATTAAAAACTTTAGTAGCAACAGAAAAAATTAGATAAAAGTTTGTACCTAAAAAGGTACTTTTTTATATGAAAATAAAATGTAAGTTTTGTTATATCAAAAATTTACTTGATTTAGATGCATATAAAACAAGTAAAAATATTAAAGAAAAAAAGCCTATCCACACTCTGTTAAAAATTAGGATAGGCTGATGTTTGAAACAGGTGTAAAAAATTAATCTTTACCTGCACCGTACAAAAATAAGGTAAGGATTATTAAGGTTGCTCTCATTTTTATGAATGGCAACAGCAGAAACTATAAAATATTACAGCGTTAAACTGTGGTTTTGTATTGCAATAGCAACAACCAATAAAACAAAATAAAACGCTACAAAATTTTAAGTTATGCAAAATGGTATTTTATTAATAATCCGTATTCAACTTTATAGAGTTGAATACACAAAACAAATTGTATGAAAAAAATTTTCAGGGTTTTACTAATTGTATCCTTAATTTTTACTAGCATGAGTGGTAATGCTCAAAATTATTTCGATGATTTAAAACCTATTGATACTTTGAGAGTTAACTTAAATGAAGATAATGACTTAGATAACTTTTTATTAACAAGTAAACTACAAGAAAATTTCAATCAATATAGTTATAATTTTATAAACATTCAAAAAGTTATTTTAGAAAATCATGATATAAAACTGTTTGCTATTCCAATAGTTGAAAATACCACTGTAAATTATATAATTGGAGTATTTAATTCAAGTAATAATGATTATCTTATTTTTTTTGAAAAATTCGAAAGGTCAGAAAATTCTGTTTTTACAATTGTTTATGATAAAAATTTGAATGAAATTTATTCTAATACTTATGATTTAAGCAATAGTAAATTAATATACCAAATTAATAACAATTATGAAAGCGTAGACAACTGTTTTGTTGATTGTATGCATAGGCAAGAGGCTTTTTTTGAACTAACATTTGAAGGTTGGATTTATTGGAATGTAATTCCAGCCACACAAGTTATTGCTGCAATCAATTGCCAAGGATGTTGCAAGAGATGGTGGAGAAACAAAGGATGTTAGTTAAAAATTATTCTTATAAATTATATTATTAAGTTAAAAATTAAATCGAACAACTATGGACAAAGCATTGAAAAAATATCTAATAGTATTAGCAATTAGTTTTCTTGTTGCGATACTTGGATCTATACCTAAAATTTTTAGGTTTGAAAGTGCTGACATGATTTTAAGAATTTCATTTTATCTTTTTTTAGTATTGCTAATTTATTCACTTATTGGAATTGGCATTAATTTATCTAAAAATTCAAATAAGAAATAGAGTTTTCTTTCCAACGTTTTCTTTCAAGATGTGTGAGTTAGCCAAGGGACGTTGTGGTAAAACAGGGTATACATGAAGTAAAAAATTATAAAGCACTTGCAGATTATAGCATCGCAACGTCCCTTAGCTACCCACAAAACGCCTAGCAAGGAGACGTTGCTGCGAAGGAAGATGTGGTAAAGTTTGCTCTCGTACAGGATTTTTTTCACAAGATTGTGGCGGTGGTAGCTGCCCAGGTTGTTAAACAGTATTTTTAGTATTATGAAATTTTTATTACCATGTTTTTTTAGCATTATAACTGTAAGTTTTTCAACTGCTCAGACAACAACACTAAAGTTAGTTGATTCAATTATTATTTATACTCCAAGTGATAGCAGTAAACTTATTGATGTTTCAATGGTTGACTATAATTTTATCGCTGAATTCCAAAAATGGAAAGAAGATGGAATCCACATAGAATTAGTGAATAATCGTGGCAAAACCTTTTCTTTTATTACAAAGGATTCTACAATATCAACTGCTAAATCATCAATTCAATCTTTTGAAAGTGGTCTCTTTCAATACAAATACTCAGGCAAGAGGATTATTTTATATGATACAAATACATTAACAATTAGTGAAAAGCAACTAAATATAAACTTCAATAAATATTCGAACCCACCAAATAGAAGTATATATAATAGAAATGATGCTTTATTAATTTATCCTTTAGTTGTTGTTAATTTTTCAACATTAGACAAAAATGGGATGAGCCTTAGTAAAACTATAAAAAGCGAAAAAAAAGTATTTAACAAAGAGACCCCTTTTATGCTTTATAACATAGCAACTGAAAAAATTGAAAAAATTTTTGGTAGTTATCCAAACATATATAAAGGAGAGTTTGTCTATTTTGCAAATAAGGAATTAGGATTTGCTATTGATAAAAAGTCTAAGCAAATGTATGTAAGTTTTCAAGCTAGCCATAGTATTGATGTGTACGATTTAAATAGTTTTTCTACATCTTCAATTATCATTAAAGGTAAGTTTATAGACGAGACAAAAATGTTTCGACCACTAACACAAGAAAATGAAGCACCCAATAATGTTTATTACAATTTATTAGCTGATTCTTATGAAGATATTTTCTTTTTTGATAGTAAGATTTTCAGAGTGTATAAAATAGCAATAGATAGTTTATTAGCAAAGAAATACAAACCATCAGACAATGTAAATTCTTGCCCTTTATTTCAAACTAAATTAAACTGGGAAGAACTTCGTTTAAATAAAACTGCTTATTTGCAACAGATTTCTAAAGATGGTGTACTAGATTTTGAGATTCCTTTTCCAAGTGGAACGAATACTTTTATTGGTTACAATGCTACTAAAAAAGAATACTATTTCAGAAAAGTTACTCTAAAACATACTAGTTATAATAAACGTAGTGCAAGAATTTATGTTTTCAAATTGGAATAGATTTCTAGCTCTGCGAAACTTTTAGTTTCGCAATTTATAGTTGTTGCTTAAAGCAACTTAGTAATGCTTATAAGGCTACAAGCCTTGAAGAGCTGATAAATATTTAATTAATGCTGATGGGTTAATATATTTACATAATGTTTTTCCACAATAATTAAAATATTTTCTTCAATTAAATTTTCTCAACTGATTTTCATTTAACCTAATTTTATTATTATGAATTTCCGAAATAAAGCTTTTATATTAACTGTTATTATAATTTTATTTTTATTCTTCAAAGTAGGTTTTCAATGTGGTAATGTAAGAATAGGCAAACAAAAAGATTTAGATGTAAAGCAAAAATTTAAAATTGAAAACTCTAATTTTTATACACAATATTATAATAAAAATTCACTTTTAGTTATTAATTTGTGGGCAACTTGGTGCAAACCATGTTTAGCAGAAATTCCTATGTTGAATGAAGTAAAAGCCAGTTATAATACAGATTCTATAACATTTTTATCTTTATCAATAGATGATGATTCTGTTAAGTTGAATAAATATTTGCAAACGAAAGCATTTACTTTTGAAGATGTTACAATGCAAAATTTAAGTTATAGAACAGCTATTTTAAACTTGTTAAATAATGAGCCTTTGGATAAACACATTCTAACACATACAGTTCCCAAAACTTATTTTATTAAAAATAAAACTGTAAAAGCAATTGTAGAAGGCAGTATAGAAAAAAGTGAATTGATTGAAATTATTGAAAAGTTTAAATAGTGCTAACCAATTGTTTAAAAACTTTTTCTCTAGCCCTTGTTGGTGTTTTCCTCACCAACAAGCAAGTAGATGTAGTTGTTGGTGAAAAACAGAACACCAACAACGGCTAGCAAAATTATTTAGCATGAAAAA
>JANLVQ010000240.1:0-11887 GCA_031364085.1 Chitinophagaceae bacterium | reverse complement strand
CTGCTTCTTTAAATTTTTCTTCAGCTGCTTTATCTCCAGAGTTTCTATCTGGATGGTATTGCATAGCGGTTTTTCTGTATGCTTTTTTTATTTCATCAGCATTTGCAGACTTGCTTACACCTAATACTTCGTAATAATCTCTTTTTGACATATCTATTTTATTTGATAATTCGACAATTCGACAATTTGAAATTGCCTCCTTATCAAAATATTTTATTTACCCACAACAACCTTAGCAAATCGAATGATTTTATCGTTAAGAAAGTATCCTTTTTGAACCTCATCAATTACTTTACCAACCAATTCATTAGAAGGTGTTGCAATTTCAGTGATCGCTTCATGTTTTTCAACATCAAATTTTTGTTGAAGACTTTCCATTGGTTTAATGCCCTTAGAATATAAAGTTGATTTTATTTTATTGAAAACCAATTGCACCCCTTCTTTTTGTGCATCTAAATCGTCACTGGTAGTAAGTTGTTTTTCAGCCCTATCAACATCATCCAAAACATCTAAAAGAGAAACTAATACATCTTTGCCTGCAGTTTGTATCAATTCTAATCTTTCTTTTGAGGTTCTTCTTTTATAATTTTCGAACTCAGCCATTAACCTTAAATACTTATCTTTTTGTTCTGAAATCTCGGCTTGTAATTTCTCGGTTTCTGAAATTTCTATTGTTTCAGCGATTTCAGGTTCAGTTGTTGCTGTAGTTTCGTCAGTATTTGTTGTAGTTTCTACTTTTTCTTGTACTGTTTCTACATTTTCGTTCTCTTGCATAACTATTTTATCGATTTGTGAATGATTGTCAATTTTTTTGCCATTTGAGGATTCAAGCAAAATTGTCAGTTAATTTATTGCCCTTGTGCCAAGCTATACCCTTTTATACCTGCCCAACTATTTAAAATTTCTAAGCTGCAAATTTTAAAATCGCCACTTAAACTAACATAGAGCCCTATTACATCTTGTTGATTTAAAGGATAATCATCAATACTTTCAAAACGAGCATTATATTGGTTTACTAAATTGGTGTACTTGCTACCTGTTGGCCAAACTTGAGTACCACGATTACTGATACTTACTAATTTAAATTTAACTCCTGCATGTCGTAAACACTTAGTGGCAATTTCATTGGGTTGAAGGTTACTTTCAACAAATAAATCCACACCTGTAATTTTTTCATGAACAGATTCAATGCTTTCTAACATTGGGTTTTTATCAAGATGTAAAACTGTACAAGTATTCTCAACATCATTTAAATAAGGCTTTGAATTATGTTTTGGAGCTTTTCCGAAATTTTCAATAATAGCTTCTACAAATTCTGTAGTATTTAATGCTTTAGTAGTTTTATCTCCAAAATCTCCTGTGTGTACTCCACTTTCTAAAGTATATAACAATGCATTTTCAATAAGATTCGATGCTTCCATTAAGCCTAAATGTTGTAACATGCCAATGCCACTTAATAATAAAGCAGTTGGATTAGCAATATTTTTTCCTGCAATATCTGGTGCAGTTCCATGTACTGCTTCAAAAATAGAAATATGATCGCCAATATTTGCACTTGGTGCAAAACCTAAACCTCCAACTAATCCTGCACATAAATCACTAACAATATCTCCTTGTAAATTGGTTAAAACCAATACATCGAAAATTTCAGGGCGAGTTACCAATTTCATACATAAATCATCAACAATAATATCATCGGCTTTTAACTCAGGAAACTCTTTGGCAACTTCATAAAAAACTTCTAAAAACAAGCCATCAGTAATTTTCATGATATTGGCTTTGTGGCCACAAGTTATTCTTTTAGCTCCTTTTTTCTTAGCCATTTCAAAAGCATATTGAATAACTTGTTTGCTTCCGGGGCGAGTAATAAATCTTCTGCTTAAAGCTACATCATGTGTAAGCATGTGTTCAATACCACCATAAGTATCTTCAATATTTTCTCTAACAACAGTGATATCAATTGGAATTCCAGCTTTGCTAAAAACTGTTTCAACACCATGCAGTGTTAAGAATGTTCTTTTATTAGCATAAGTGTTCCAAGTTTTTCGGGCTGTTACATTTACACTTTTTACTCCTTTACCCTTTGGAGTTTCCATAGGCCCTTTAAATAAAATACCCACAGATTCTATGGTTTGCTGAGCTTCTGGAGTCATACCATTGCTGAAACCTTTATCAAAAACCCATTTGCCCATTTCAACTAATTCGTATTGCAAAGGCACTTTTGCTGCATTAAAAACATGTAAAACTGCATCCATTATTTCTGGCCCAATTCCATCTCCTTTGGCTACTGCTATCTTAAACATATTTTAAATTTTGTGCAAATAAACTACGTTTTTTTTAAAAGAAGGCATTACAGTTTTTCATTTACTATTATTTAACATCTTTAAGTAAATTATTATATTTTTTTATTACTGAAAGTGTTGATGTGTCTGTATTATATACAGAATACCAGCCTTGTTGTTCATGTGGAGGATCGCCTGTAAAATCATCTCCATTTTTCCACCAACCACTATATTTTTTTGGCCTGCCTTCACCACTCCAAGCCCAAAAATTTGTACCACTTGCTCTTTTATTTTTTATGTTTTGATAAATGATATTGAAAATATGATTAAAATAGTCATCTCTCACTTTTGTTGATGCAGTAATATCAAAACTTCCTTCATTTCTCGAAATTCCAAATTCTTCTAAAACAAATGGCTTGTTAAGTTTTACTGCAAGTTCAATATGTTGTTCAATATAATGTGTTGCTTTTTTAATAGCAGAATCATATGTTTTTGAATGATTTTTGGGGTTGTATAAATTCCAATTCTGAACCCAAAGATGAGCAGTTGTATAATCGATAAATTTACTTTGATGAGTTTCAATAAAAGGTAACCCATTATAATCTGGGGTTGTTGTTAATCCTTCACTACCTACAGAAACTAAATGACTAGAATCAAGTTGTTTAATAAATTTTGCAGATTCATCTATCCACTTTAAATAATCTGTAACATTTTTCATACCTCTTGGTTCATTGCACAATTGCCAACTCATTATTGTTGGATCATTTTTATATAAAACATTAGTAATTGAATTTTTTCTGTTGATGATTTTCGAAATTCTATTGAAATATTTTTTTTTAGCAACACTATCACTATAAAAAGTTGCAGTAACTTGTTGGTACAAATCCCAATCTTGTTTGCTTAAAGTATCCATGGGGTAAGGTATAGTATCAATGCTTCCAGCCCACTGTAAGTATTGTGCAAATCCACCACTCCAGGGCCAAAAATTACTTAAGCATATTACAGCATTCATATTCCTTTTTTTCATTTCAACCAATAAAAAATCTAAGCCTCTTGTAATATCTTCTCTTACATTTTCAGCATGATTATTTGCTGGAATAATTCTGTAGGGTTCTGTATCGGGCCCTTCAGCTAATGCCATAATTCTTAAATTTGTAATGCCTAAATCTTGTAATTGATTTAGTTCTCTTAGCAATCTTTTTTTATCTGAATAGCCTAAATGCATGCCATACCAGAGGTTTGCACCTATGTAGGTATAAGCTTTATCGTTCTTTAAAAATTGTGTTCCATTAACCTTTATGAAATTATTTTTTTGGGTAACCTTATTTATTTGAGCTGAAGAATTAATATGATTGAAACCAAAAAAAAGTATAATCAAGTAGGGCATATATTTCATAAAGTGCTATTTTTAAAGATGATTTTGGATTTTAATTGATTATATCTTTTATTCATGCAATCATATTCGAATCTTATTTATAAGCAAATACCTAGCCTAAGGTTTTTTATTCCAATTTGTTTAGGAATTGTTTTGCAATATCATCTAAAAATTTCATTTGTATTCATTGTTATCATCTTAAGCATTTCTTTATCAAGTTCAATTCTTTTCAACTTATTAAAGATTCATGTCAGGTTCAGATTTGCATGGGTTAAAGGTATATTTTTTAGTGTGTTGTTTATTGCTTTAGGAGCTTTACTTTCTTTTTGTAAACAAGTTCAGCATTCGCCAAGTTGGATTGGAAATTATTTGAAATCAAAAGAGCCAGTAATTGTTACACTTAAAGAAAATTTAGTAACAAAGCAGAAAAGTTTTAAGGTTTTAGCAAGTGCTGAAGCAATTTTTGTAAACAAACAATGGAAACTTGTTGATGGAGATATTTTGTTATATTTTAAGAAAGATAGTTCACCACCAAAATTGCAGTATGGTGATCAAATCATTATTAGAAATAACCTAGTAAAAATTATTAACTCTGGAAATCCAGGTGGTTTTGATTATGCTAGATTTTGTTCATTTCAAAATATTTCTTATCAAGGTTTTTTAAAAGGCTCCGACTATAATATTCTTTCAACAAAAAAGTATCATTGGTTTACAAAAGCATTATTAGATTGTAGAATAAAAATACTTTCTATTCTCAGAAAAAATATAAAAGGTAAAAATGAAATTAGTA
Organism: Chitinophagaceae bacterium; assembly: GCA_031364085.1. GTDB lineage: Bacteria > Bacteroidota > Bacteroidia > Chitinophagales > Chitinophagaceae > CAIVPM01. The sequence goes on along the minus strand of JANLVQ010000240.1, from coordinate 7,440 downwards.
TTGCTGAAGCATTGTTAATTGGTTATAGAGAAGAATTAGATAGAGATTTAGTTAGGGCTTTTAGTAATACAGGCGTGGTTCATATTATTGCTATTAGTGGTTTGCATTTGGGAATGATTTATGGGTTGATTGTAGTTTTATTTAGGTTGTTTAAAAAAAATAAATGGACTAATATTCTTAAACTCATTTCAGTTATTGTAGTGCTATGGTTGTTTAGTTTTATTGCAGGCTTACCGCCTTCATTATTAAGAAGTGCCATTATGTTTACTTGCATTGCTTTAGGTGATGTAATAAGTAAAAAAGCTAATATTTATAATGGTTTGGTGGTTTCTGCTTTAATAATTTTAATCATCAATCCATTTAGTTTATGGGATGTTGGTTTTCAACTTTCCTACACTGCAGTTTTAAGTATTGTAATATTTTCTGCCATAATAAAAAAAGCAATTTTCTTTAAAAACAAATTGTTAGCAGCATTTTGGAATTTGAATGCAATTACCTTATCTGCACAAATTTTAACCTTGCCTATTGTGTTATATCATTTTCATCAATTTCCTAATTTATTTTTATTTACGAATTTATTTGCTGTGCCTTTTTCTGGGTTAATACTTTATGCCGAAATTATATTGTTACTACTGAGTTGGTCATCATCTATTGCCATAGTTATTGGTAATTTTATTGAGCAATTAATTTTTATTTTAAATCAGTTTGTGTTACAAGTAAACATACTGCCATTTGCAACTTGGGAGTCGATTCAAATTAGTATACCACAGGCCATTTTGATTTATGCATTTTTAATTACATTAAGTTATTGGGTATTTAATAAAAAAATAAAATTTATTTTACTTGCATTTATTTTACTTGCAAGTTTAATTATTGTTAGAAGTATTGATTTTATACTACGCTATCATCAAAAGAAAATTATTGTTTATAATGTACCTAGTCATACAGCAATGGATGTGATTGAAGGAAGAAAATTCAATTATATAGGGGATGAGAATTTAATAAAAGATGGGTTTTTAAGAAATTTTCATATTAAGCCATCGAGAGTTTTGCATCGAATAAATTATTCTGGCTCATTACGACAGATTGTTGTAAAAGAGAATTTAATTTTATCTAAAAGCATGAAAATTTTACATATAACTAAGAATACAGTTACTATTCCACAATACGCAAAATGGGATGTAATTGTTATTTCAAAAAATCCAAAAATTTCCTTAGCCAAACTTTCTGAATTTACAAAGTGTAAACAATTTGTTTTTGATGGAAGTAATAGTTTATGGAAAATCAATCAATGGAAAAGGGAATGTGATAGCCTACATTTGCAATATCATATTTGTTCCTTGCAAGGAGCTTTTCAAATGAATTTGTAATGGCATTTACCAGTAATCATAAGGCTTATATTGCATTAGCAGCTACAAGTATTATTTGGGGAACAACTTGGGTAGCCATGAAGTTTGGTTTAAAAGGTTTGCCACCATTAGAATTAGCTTCAATTCGTCAATTTATTGCAGGAAATATTTTTATTATTTTCTTTTTGTTTAAAAAAGAATCAATACCCACTTTACAACAAATTAAAAAATTATTTTTTTTAGCTATTCTCACTTTTGTTTTAGCCAATGCAGTAAGCACTTGGAGTTTAAAATTTATTTCAAGTGGATTAGGAGCATTAATTGGAGCTTTGTATCCATTAAGTGTAGTTATTATTGAGTTTTTCTTTTTTAAAAACAAAAGCATTAATTATTTGACTATAATTGGAATCCTTTTAGGTATTGGCGGAATTGTTTTTGTATTTTATGACAATGCTTTTGGAGTGCATCCTAAAGGGTATATTTTTGGAATTTGCTTAGCAATTATTGCAATGTTAGCTTGGAGTTTTAGTAGCATCTTAATATCCAGAAAATATATTCAAATGAATCCCTATTTTGCTATGGGTTGGCAAATGTTAATTAGCTCCATTATTGTTGGCATTTTTAGTATTTCTTCTGAAGAAATTGTAGCAATATCAGATATTTCATTCTCTACTTGGATGGCAATTACTTATTTAATTATAGCTGGTTCAATAATAGCTATTGTAGCGTTTATATATTCATTAAAACACCTTAATCCTGCAATTGCTGTTTTGTATGCTTATATTAATCCTATTATAGCAATGATTACTGGCTCAATTTTGTTAAATGAAAAATTAACTGCTATAATTATAATAGGTTCATTGATTACATTAACAGGTGTTTATTTAGTGAATTTTAGCATGAAGAAAATCCGTGAAAAAGAATTAGGAGGATAAGGTTTAAAAATTTTCACTACAAAAAAGCCTTCAATTAAGAAGGCTTCGGTTGTTTATAAAAAAGTTTTTACATGATATTCATTGCTTTTGCAAAATGAGTACAAACTCCAGGTAAAGCCAACCAGAAATATTGTCTAACATCTGGTGTAATCAACATAAACAATATAATTGCTGTCCAAATAGTAAAATAAATCCAATATTTTTTTGTTGATTTTTTCGCTTCCATGATTTTAAATTATTTCGCAAATATAAGGATGCATTTAAAATATTTACACCTTAATTCAATATTGCAATAAACACAAAGTTGAATCTAAATTTTTTTAGCAACTATGTTTTAATTATGTTTGTTAACTAACAACTGTTAGTTAACATATCATTATGAATTTTCAAGAATCAGAACTTACATTGCATGCAGCACAAATTGCCAAAGACTTTGCCCAACAACACATTAAACCATTTTTAATGGATTGGGATGAAAGTCAGGAATTTCCTGTTCATATTTTTAAAGAATTGGGAAAACTTGGTATGATGGGCGTTTTAGTGCCTGAAGAGTATGGTGGTACTGGATTTGGATATTTTGAATACAATGCTATAATTCAAGAAATTTCTCAAGTTTGTGGTTCTATTGGGTTAAGTGTTGCAGCACATAATTCACTTTGCACCAATCATATTTTAACTTTTGGCAACGAAAATCAGAAGAAAAAATATTTACCAAAATTAGCCACTGCAGAACATATTGGTGCATGGGGATTAACAGAACCCAATACAGGAAGTGATGCAGGAAATATGAAAACAACAGCTATTAAACAAGGAAATAAATGGGTTTTGAATGGAACTAAAAGTTGGATTACACATGGCAAAAGTGGAGATATTGCAGTTGTAATTGCAAGAACCGGAGAGCCTAGAGCAAAAAATAATGCAACTGCATTTATTGTTGAAAGAGGAACAACAGGTTTTATGGCGGGCAAGAAAGAAAATAAATTAGGTATGCGTGCCAGTGAAACCTGTGAAATGATTTTTGATAATTGTATTATTTCTGATGAACAAAGATTAGGTGATGTAGGAGATGGTTTTAAGCAGTCTATGAAGATTTTGGATGGAGGAAGAATTTCTATTGGAGCTTTATCAGTTGGTATTGCAAAGGGTGCTTATAAGGCTGCATTGCAATATTCAAAGGAAAGACATCAGTTTGATCAGCCTATTTCTAATTTTCAGGGTATAAGTTTTAAATTAGCTGATATGGCAACTGAAATTGAAGCAGCAGATTTGCTTTTACTTAAAGCTTGCGATATAAAAAATAATGGAGGAAAAGTTACTTTACAAGGTGCTATAGCAAAATATTTTAGTAGTGAAATAGCTGTAAAAATTAGTACAGATGCTGTTCAAATATTTGGTGGTTATGGTTATACCAAAGATTTTCCTGTAGAAAAATTTTATAGAGATTCTAAACTTTGTACTATTGGTGAAGGCACTAGCGAAATTCAAAAATTAGTAATAGCAAGAGAAATTCTTAGCTAGTTTAAACTTGAAAAACACCAGTTTTAAATTCTTCTATTTTTGGATTGTGGTTCGCTGCATTAATGGCTTCTGAAATTAACTTTCTTGTGTCTATGGGGTCAATAATATCATCTACCCAAAGTCGTGCTGCAGCATAATAAGGAGAAGTTTGTTTTTCGTATCTATCTTTTATTTTATTCAATAGTTTATTTTCATCTTCTTCACTTACAACTTGTCCTTTTGCTTTTTCACTTGCCACTTGAATTTGGAGTAAAGTTTTTGCTGCAGCATCGCCACCCATAACTGCAATTTTTGCACTTGGCCAAGCATATATAAATCTTGGATCATAAGCTTTACCACACATAGCATAATTTCCGGCACCATAACTATTGCCAATTATGATGGTGATTTTAGGTACAACAGAATTGGCAACTGCATTAACTAATTTAGCACCATCTTTTATAATGCCACTATGTTCACTTCTGCTGCCCACCATAAAGCCAGTAACATCTTGTAAAAAAACTAATGAAATTTTCTTTTGATTACAATTCATAATAAACCTTGCTGCTTTATCGGCACTATCATTATAGATAACACCACCCATTCTCATTTCTCCTTTTGCAGTTTTGGTAATTAATCTCTGATTAGCAACAATGCCTACAGACCAACCATCTAATCTGGCATAACCACAAACTATCGATTTTCCATAATCTTTTTTAAATTCATCAAAACTTGAATTTCCTTGTTCATCAGCATCAACTATTCTTTCAATAATTTCAAGAATATCGTAAGGTTTAAGATTATTCTCAGTCATGATACCATAAATTTCCTCTTGATTTTTTTGTGGTTGAAAAGGAGTAATTCTGTTAAAACCTGCTTTGTCTTTTTCGCCAAGTCTTCCTACTAATGTTTTAATATAATCTAAGCATTCATGCTCCGTTTTAAATTTATAATCTGCAATACCACTAATGCTATTATGAGTTGTTGCTCCTCCTAATAATTCATTATCAATATCTTCACCAATGGCTGCTTTTACTAAATAACTTCCTGCTAAAAAAATACTTCCATTGCCTTCAACCATAAGTGTTTCATCACTCATAATAGGTAAATAAGCACCACCAGCAACACATGCTCCCATTACTGCAGCAATTTGTGTAATGCCCATTGCACTCATTTTGGCATTGTTTCTAAAAATTCTACCAAAATGTTCTTTATCTGGAAAAATTTCATCTTGCATAGGTAAAAAAACACCTGCACTATCAACCAAATAAATAATGGGCAAATGATTTTCCATGGCAATTTCTTGCATGCGTAAATTTTTCTTTCCAGAAATTGGAAACCAAGCACCTGCTTTTACTGTTTGATCGTTTGCAATTATTACACATTGTTTTTTATTAATGTATCCAATTCCTGCAACACAACCTGCTGCTGGGCAACCACCTTGTTCTTCATACATTTCAAATCCTGCAAAAGCACCTATTTCTATAAAATTTGATTCTTTATCTATTAAATAATCAATTCTTTCTCTTGCTGTGAGTTTATTTCTTTCTAATTGTTTAGCAATAGATTTTTTTCCACCTCCTAATTTTATTATTTCAAATTTTTGTTTTTTGTCACTTAGTAGTAACTTCATCCAATCTTCGTTTCTATTAAATTCTAAGTTTTGCATACAAACAGATGTTATTTTCGCAAATATAGCTTTGGTTAAATTAAACTTTTTAGTAATAAAAATATCGTAAGTCTAATAACTAATTATGATTCAACAAGAAGATAAAGAACTATTAGTTTTATTTAAAGAAACAGCAAGTAAGGAAAAGGCTTTTACTGCCATTATAAAAAAATATCAGGAAAAACTATACTGGCATATTCGACGAATGGTTGTTGAACATGAAGATGCCAACGATGTTTTGCAAAACATGTTTATTAAAGTTTGGAATGGGTTAGAAAATTTTAGAGAAGACAGTCAACTATATACCTGGTTATATCGGATTGCAACCAATGAAAGTTTAACTTTTATTGAGCAACAAAAAAGAAAGTATGCATCGAGTATAGATGAAGAGGAAAATGGATTGAGTGAAAAGATTGTGGCAAGTGAAGGATTTGATGTAAAAAAATTAGAATGGAAGCTGCAATTGGCAATACAAAAACTCCCAGAAAAGCAAAGAGTAGTTTTTAATTTAAGGTATTATGATGAAATGCCTTATGAAGAAATGAGTAGAGTTTTAGAAACCAGTGAAGGTGCATTAAAAGCCAGCTATCATCATGCTGCAAAAAAGATTGAAGATTTTATTAGAAATTATTAAACTTAAACGTAAAAAAAAAGTCTGAAAAATGTCATGGGAGACGATTATAATATACTAAATTCATTAAAAAACAGTAAATCAGATACTTACAAAGTTCCAAATGCTTATTTTGAGGAGCTTGCTGTTAGCGTTTTATTAAAAATTCATTCACAAAATAGCACTTTTACCACTCCAGAAGCATATTTTGATAGTTTAGCAGATTCAATTTTAGCAAAAATAAATAATCAAGAAGTAAGAAATGATGTTTATTTAGAAATAAAAGAATTTGCACCATTACTTGCATCGTTACAACAAAAACAAGTTTATAAAGTACCTAACAACTATTTCAACAATTTAAGTATAAATATACCCGTTAGTTCAAAATTTAAAGTTGTACAATTAAAAACTCGTTTTACTTTTATAAAATATGCAGCGGCTGCTGTTGTTATATTTGTTATAGCTTTAGGAGGATTATTTAATTATCAGCAATCACAACAAAGTTTGGCAATGTACAAACAAGTTAAACAAATTAATGTTGAAAAAAGTATCAACTTAATTAGCGATAATGATTTGAATACTGTATTTGAAGAAGAACAATTATTGGCTTATCATTCAACATATAATAATACCAGCTTACCTTGGAAGAATTTAGATAATTTAGATGAAGAAATGCAATACGTTTCAGACGAAGAAATTGATGCTTACTTTAAAGAAAATAATATATCAATTAATTAAAAATATTATAATGAAAAATTTTTTACTTATTTCATTCTTGTTCGTAGCTTTTCCAATATTTGCACAAGAAAATGAGGCAAAAGATCAGGATGAAGTGATTGAAAATTCTAAAATGGCTCAATCTATCGATGCTTTAAAAATGGCATACATTACTAAAGAATTAAATCTTTCTCCCGACGAAGCACAAAAATTTTGGCCAATTTATAATTACTATTCAAGTGAAATAAAAAAAGCTAGAAAAGATTTTAGGCAGGATGATTTAGCTTTTGAAGAAAGAAAGATTGGCATTATGAGAAGATATCAAGACGATTTTAGAAGAATCTTAAATAGTGATATACGATCTAAACATTGTTTTAGAGTTGAACCAGAATTCCATAAGGTTTTACGAAGAGAATGGCAAAGAAGACATGGACCGAACATTCCAGATAGAAACATTAAAAATATAAGACCAAATAACATCAAACCACATAAAATAATTCCTTAAATACTTATACATTATTTTAAAACTTGTTTTACTAGTTTTAAACCCTAAAAGATGCCAAATTTTTAAGAGTTTTCAAAATAGACTCAAAAAAAATTTGGCATCTTTGTTAACACCTCTATATTTGCAACCCAATTAAAAATGGAGCGTTGGTCAAGGGG
>JANLVQ010000211.1:0-2506 GCA_031364085.1 Chitinophagaceae bacterium | reverse complement strand
GCATGCTTGGTAAGTTTTTCGATATATCCACATTTTTCTGCATGAGGAATTGTTATTGAACCATCACTCACTTCAATATATTCTACTCCGTAATCTTTGCAAATAGCAACAAAATCATCAAATTGATTGCGAATTAAAAATGCTTCGAACAATGTTCCACCAAAATAAATTGGCATTCCAGCATTTTTATAAACTTCAATTTTTTCTCTTAAATTAGGTGTAACATAAGCAGTACCAAAACCAAATTTTACAATATCAACATGAGGACTTGCAATTTCTAAAAAATTTTTTGTTTCGTTTATACTTAACCCTTTGTCCATGACCATTGTAATACCATGATGACGAGGTTTTGGATTACGAACAGGGATTTGATTCAAATTAAAATTCATTACTTATTTTTTAGCTCAGCAAAAGTAAGGTTTGAGTAGAAATTTAGTTGCATCAATTTAATCATAAACATTAAATAAGCATTAAACTTTTTTTTACACTAAGTATTTTATTGCTGATAAAAATGGAAGAATACACTGTAATTATTGCTGCAATTATACCACCTGCAACATCAATTGGAAAATGTTGAGCCTGATACACTCGAGAATAACCAACTATCAAGGCTAATACATATCCAACCCAAAGTATCCAATTTTTATTATAAATTAAACATAATAAAAGATACATTGTAAAAACTTGAGTAGTATGACCCGATGGAAAACTTCCTACCAAATGAATGGTGATATTAGGAATGGTATGAATAATATTTTTCAATGCTGGCAATGCTTCTAAAGGCCTAGGTTGATTAATAAATACTGAACCTTTTATAAAATGTACGATGATTGTAGATATGATAATTGATAATACAATAACTAGTATTTGCTTTCGATCTTTCCACAAAAAAAATAATACAAAAATTACCCAAACTATACCATCACCTAAATATGTTGCATATGTAAAAAAGAAATCGCCAAACTTTCCTAAATTGGTATTTAGCATTAAAAACAAATTTTCTTTACCAAGAATTATTGAAAATCCTGCAATCATAATTGCTGTAAATAAGCTAATGATAGTAGCTTTGTAAAAATTGTATTTAGAGTATGATTGCATAAGTTTTGCAAAGTTCTGTTGTTTAAAACATTTTAAGTACTTTTCACAACCCAAATAATTTAAGATGGCAAAAAATTTGAGTAAAAATCACAGTTTATTAACGAATTGGATAGCTGAACTAAGAGATATATCTATTCAAAATGATAGATTAAGGTTTAGAAGAAATTTACAACGAATAGGCGAAATTGCTGCTTATGAAATAAGCAAAGAAATGCCTTATGATTTGGTAGAAGTACAAACGCCACTTGGAATACATGAAAGCAAGATTTTAAGAAGTCAACCCGTTTTAGCAACAATTTTAAGAGCCGGATTACCCCTACATCAAGGCATGTTAAATTATTTTGATAGAGCAGATAATGCTTTTATCTCTGCTTACCGAAAACACCATAATGATGGAACTTTTGAAATTAGTTTAGATTATATGAGTTGTCCAAGTTTAGAAGGAAGAATTGTTATTATTAGTGACCCAATGTTAGCAACAGGTTCATCGATAGTAAAAACAATTCAATTTATGAAACAAGAAAGCACACCCATACAAATTCATATAGTTTGTGCTATTGCAAGCACAGTTGGTATTGAATATATTTATAGAGAATGTGGTAAAGAAACTAAAATTTGGTGTGGTGATATTGATGAAGAATTAACAGCAAAAGGCTACATTGTTCCTGGATTGGGTGATGCTGGAGATTTAGCTTATGGAACAAAAATGCAATCGTAAATAATTAAAATAAAAAATGTTAAAATAAAAAACAACAATTTTATTTTAATGAATTCTGGTAAATTCGAATATTCTAATGAAAAGATTTCTAATACTATTTTCTCTTTTTTTAATACAACATGTTGGTTTTGCACAAGACCCACATTTTTCTCAATTCTTTGCATCGCCACTAACTCTAAATCCAGCTTTAACAGGTAAATTTAATGGTGCTTACCGAATAGCAGGTAATCACAGAAATCAATGGCCATCTATTAATAATGCATTTATTACAAACACTGCATCCATAGATTTTCATATTTTACAAAATAAAGTTTCAGATAACGATGCATTTGGGGTTGGCTTTTCTTTTTTAAACGATAATAGTGCAAACAGTGCTGTAAAGTTTAACTATGCCTCCATGTCTACTGCCTTTCATAAAGGGTTAGATGAAGATGGCAATAATCAATTGAGTATTGGCATACAAGCTACTTATTCAAATATGCTCATCAATACAACAAATTTAAAGTTTGAAGATCAATTAACCACTTTAGGATTTACAGGAACAACTTCTGAAGTATTTAATAACGCTACTTTACAATCATCTTACTTCGATTTTAATGCAGGTGTTTTATTTAATGGTAGCACCGGAGATAATAATAATTATTATGCTGGAATTAGCATGTATCATATTAATAAACCATCTCAAAAATT
>JANLVQ010000146.1:0-3504 GCA_031364085.1 Chitinophagaceae bacterium | reverse complement strand
CACACATAAGGCTAAGCAAGGAGACGTTGTGGCGAAGAGGAAAATGTTTAATAAATAAGTTTATAAAATTTTAGCTGCATTGAAAGATGCAGCTTTTTTTTATGTCATTAATCAACTAAATCTTCATAAGCAGCTTGTAGTTCATTAAAACTATGATTGTCTTTTAATTTTTTAGCAACTTCCATTCCTTTTTCATAATACTGAATGGCATCATCTGTTTTACCAATTCTCTCCAACAGTTTTGAAATATGATAATAAGAACCAATGTAATCAGGGGTTTCATTTAATATTTCTACAAATAACTTTTCAGCAGAAAGATCATCTCCAATTTTAATATACTCTAATGCCAGTGCATGACGAAGAAAATTATCTTTCGGACAATCAATTAAAAAATCTTGTAGCTTTTGAATTCGATCCATTTTATTTCGAAATTAAAAAGTGATAAAATTGTAATAAAAAAAATCCAATATTAATAACAAATAAAAATTTTGGGAACCTTTCTTTCTTTCCTAATAAATAAAAAATAGTACAAACTACAAGGGTTACTAAATTTATAATAAAAGCACTTATAGCCAACACTAAAATAGTGCTTACAAGAATTTGATACTTATCTAACCCTTTCACATCTTGTAAAATAAACATAGTTAAAAAACATAAATTGCAGATTAAAGCAAATCGGTTCATAAATAATAATCCACGCATAAAACTATTTTGCTTCAAATATCATTAATTTGCTCCATCATAAAATTTGATTGATGAAAAAAATAAATTGGAAAGCATTAATGCCTCATGTAATTGCAGTTGTAATTTTTGCAATTGTTGCAATAATTTATTGCAAACCTGCTTTTGAAGGGAAAGTATTACAACAAGATGATACCACTCAATGGAAAGCAATGGCTCAAAGTTCGTTTGAGTTTAAAGAAAAGCATGGTCACTTTCCTTTATGGACGAATAGCATGTTTGGCGGTATGCCAGCATATCAAATTGCACTGGAAGCAGACAATCCAATTTCTGTTCAATACATCAGTAATTTATTTACTATAGGGCTTCCAAATCCTGCACATTTCTTTTTTTTAGCTTGTATTTGTTTTTATTTTCTAGCACTTATTTTACGCTGTAATCCTTATGTGGCAATAAGTACAGCACTTGCTTATGCATATTGTACATATAATCCTATTATTATTGTGGCAGGACATGAAACTAAAATGTTAGCACTTGCTTATTTGCCAGCATTAATTGGTTCTATTATTTTAGTCTTAAATAAAAAATATATTTGGGGCACTGCACTTACAGCATTTTTTACTGCTATTTTAATTGGTGCCAATCACTTACAAATTACTTATTACACTTTAATTATTATCGTGTTCCTGAGTGTTGCATTTTTGATTGATTGTATTAAAAATAAATCATACAAACATTTAATTGTTGCAGCTGGACTTTCCATTTTTGCTGCTTTAGTTGGTGTTGGAGTGAATGCTGTTATTTTAAGAACTACCAGTGAATATGGCAAATATTCTATTCGTGGAGGAAGTGTTTTGGCTGATGAAAAAGGAAAAGGCAATGCCACAAAAACTGGTTTAAATAAAGATTATGCTTTCAGTTATAGTTTGTATAAAACAGAACCATTAGCAATGATGATTCCTCATATTTATGGAGGAAGTAGTGGTTTAGAAGTAGATGAAGAAAAATCAAAAGCCATTGAAAAATTAAGAGAGTTACCGCCTCAATTAGGACAAGAATTGCAAAATTATTTAGGAGCTTATTGGGGAGGAATTGGTGCAACAGCTGGCCCACCATACATTGGGGCAATTATTTGTTTTTTAGCATTGATAGGTTTTGTTGTATTGGATAAGAAATATAAATGGTGGATTTTATCTGTTTGTGTATTTGCAATCATGTTAAGTTGGGGTAAATATTTCGATGGTTTTAATACTTGGATGTTGAACAACTTGCCTATCTACAATAAATTCAGAGCACCAAGTATGATATTAGTTATACCAACATTTTTGTTGTGCATGATGGCAGCATTGAGTTTGCAAAAAATTATTTCAACCGAAAATAAAGTTGAACTATTTGAACAATACAAAAAAGGACTTTATGTTGTTGCAGGATTATTAGTGTTTTCATTGTTGGTTTATTTTAATGCAGACTTTATGAATGAGGCTGATAAAGGATTATTAAAGCAAATTGGTGAAATTAAAGATGCTCAACAAAAGGCTACAATAACTGAATCGGTAAAATCATTTTTAAATGCACTGAAAGAAGATAGAAAATCTTTGTTCATGGATGATTTGATGAGAACAATTGGTTTTATGTTAGTAGCTGCCGTTGCAATTTGGGCTTTCATTAAAAATAAAATATCGTCATTAATTACAGTTGCTATCATAGGTGTTTTTGCATTTATAGATGTAATTAATGTAGATTTAAAGTATTTCAATGCCGATAAATTTGAAGATGCTACAGAATATAGTGATGCAAATTTTAAAGCTACACCTATTGATTTAACCATTAAACAAGATACTTCTCATTACAGAGTGTTTAATTTACTAAAAGGCGTTCAGGGAGCATTTAATGCAGATGCAAAATCTGCTTATTATCACAATTCAATAGGAGGTTATCATGCAGCTAAATTGAGTATATATCAAGACTTGATAGAAAATCAACTGTATAGTTTTCCTAATTGTTTACCTGTAATGAATATGCTGAATGCAAAATATATTGTTCAACCAGATCCACAAAATGGTCAAGCTTCAGTATATCCAAATCCAACAGCACTAGGAAATTGTTGGTTTGTAAAAGGTGTGACTTTTAAAAAAGGGCCAAGAAATGTAATGAATACTTTAACCACTTTAAACACTAAAGATTCTGCTGTAATAGATGAAAATGAAAAAGCATTAGTTAAATATGATAATCTTTTCGATTCTACTTCAACAATTCGTTTAGTGAAAAATGAAAATGATTTTATAGCTTATCAATCGAAATCAAATTCATCAAATTTTGCAGTATTTAGTGAAGTGTATTACCCTGCTGGTTGGAAAGCTTATATTGATGGCAAAGAAGCAGAAATTGTAAAAACAAATTATGTTTTACGAGGATTAAGTATTTCAAGTGGAGAACATAAAATTACTTTTGAATTTAAGCCAAAAACTTATTACAGTTCATTAACCATTGGAATTATTTCTTCTGGAATTATTTGGTTATTACTTATTGGGGCAGTATTTCTTACATACAAAGAGAACAGGAAAAAACTATAGTAATAATTTTTATAAATTCATTAATTGCCTTGAGTAGAAATACTCGAGGCAATTTTTTTTATGATATTGGTGGTAGAAAAACCCTCAACAATTTCATTAATAACCACTCTTCCTCCATATGAACTCATCACTTCTTTAATGCCTGATGTTATTGTTAAAGGTGGTGATTATACTATTGAACAAATTGTTGGAGCAAAAGAAGTGATTGCAAATGGAGGAAGAGTGGTTATTAATGAAATTGTTGAGGGTT
>JANLVQ010000009.1:0-8824 GCA_031364085.1 Chitinophagaceae bacterium | reverse complement strand
ATAAATTGTTGTTATGACACATTTCTTAAAAGACCCAAGTGTAAATAAAAAATGGAAAAAAATATTTGGCATTACAATACTTGTTGTGATTTCTTCTGATTGGATAATGCTAAAATTTATATTTAAGAACTCTGATTCTATTTTAGTTGATATTTTTCGTTTATTAATTGGAATTATTGGATGTTTAATTTTATTTAGAATTTTATGGTTATATAAAAATAAACCCGAGAAGTTGAGATAAGAATTAAAGTTGAAGAGTGCGACGCAACTGAAGATGAAAGAAGCACAAAAGTTGACAACAAAAAAAACTATAACATGATTTATCATGGAATAGTGTTTAACAAAAAATATATTTGCAAATAGTAAAAAATGCAGGCATTAACAAATAGAGTAAAACAGGTTGATAGAAGCCCAATGACTTTTCTAGAGAGAATTTATATCTGGAATATCATTAAAGGTATGTTCATCACTTTTATGCACATATTTAAAAGGCAACCCACCATTCGTTATCCTGAACAAAAGCGTGAATTTAGCCCTGTATTTAGAGGTTTGCAGGTTTTAAATAGAGATGAAGAAGGTAGAGAAAGATGCACTGCTTGTGGGTTATGTGCAGTGGCTTGTCCTGCAGAAGCAATTACAATGGAAGCTGCTGAGCGTTTGCCAAACGAAGAACATTTGTATCGTGAGGAAAAATATGCAGCCAAATTTGAAATTAATATGTTGCGTTGCATTTTTTGTGGATTGTGTGAAGATGCTTGTCCTAAAGATGCAATTTATTTAAGCGAAACTGTTGCACCTTCAAATTATACACGTAAAGGATTTATTTATGGTAAACCAGATTTACTGATACCAAATTCAACAACTGAAAAATTGGAATTTGAAAAAGCAAGAGGGAATTAAGAAATGATGAATGATGAAATTTTAGTAATTCATAATTCATAATTAATAATTTAACAAATGAATTTAGTACAAATAATATTTTGGTTTTTGAGTGCATTGGCTGTAATTGCAGCAATAATGGTTTTGGTAAGTAAAAATCCCATTTATAGTGTGCTGTGGTTAATAGTGGTATTCTTTGCAATTAGTGGTCATTATATTTTAATGAATGCACAATTTTTAGCCATAGTAAATTTAATTGTATATGCAGGTGCTATTATGGTGTTATTTCTATTTGTAGTAATGTTAATGAATGTGAACACTGAAACCGATCCACAAAGAAGCTTATTTACTAAATTGGTTGGGGTAATTTCTGGTGGTTGTTTTTTAATGATTGTAATTTCATTAATAAAACAAGCAGGTGAATTAAATACCAAAGATGTTTTAATGAGTGGCGGTAATATTGGTTTAATTGAAACCCTGGGAAAAGTTTTGTTTAAAGATTATCTAGTGCCATTTGAAATTAGCAGTATATTGTTTTTAAGTGCAATGGTTGGTGCCGTTGTAATAGGAAAAAAAGAATCTAAAATTGAAAATTAGTCATTGAATTATGCCAATAAGTTATTATTTAATTCTTGCGTTTACTTTATTTACAATTGGTGTTGTAGGCGTTTTGGTTCGTAGAAATGCCATTATTGTTTTTATGAGTATAGAGCTCATGTTAAATGCTGTGAATTTATTATTAGTGGCCTTCAGTAAAATGCATCATGCAGGGGTTTATGCAGCCAATAAGGCCTCTACAGTTGGCACAGATGCACAGCTTTTTGTTTTTTTTATTATGGTTGTTGCAGCTGTAGAAGTAAGTGTTGGTTTAGCTATTATAGTAATGTTATATAGAAACACACATAGTGTAGATATTAACTTTTTGAATAGACTTAAAAACTAGTTATGAATGCAGAATTAAGAATGATGAATTTAAAAAATAATCATAAGGCTTAATTCATAACTCAGAATAGAAATTGTATGAATACATTAGTTTACTTAATTCCTTTGTTTCCTGTAATTGGATTTCTAATTCTTGGATTAGGAAGAAAATCACTCTCTAAAACACTAACCATTTTTTTAGGCTGTGGCACTATTTTTACTTCTTTTATTATTAGCGTTGTTTTGTTTTTGAATGTGAAAAATCATGGTGCAATGGATGTTCATTCTTTATTCACTTTTATACAGTCTGGAACTTTAAAAATCGATTTTGCTTTTCAAGTTGATCAATTATCATCTTTATTTCTGCTCATTATTACAGGGGTTGGTTTTTTAATTCACTTGTATTCTTCTGCTTATATGCATGAAGAAAATGCAGAACATTTTGCAAGGTATTTTGCCTACCTTAATTTGTTTATTTTTTCTATGTTGCTTTTAGTATTAGGAGCAAACTATGTAATCATGTTTATTGGTTGGGAAGGTGTTGGTCTTTGTTCTTATTTATTGATTGGATATTGGTTTAAAAATGATAATTATAACTATGCTGCAAAAAAAGCATTCATTATGAATCGCATTGGCGATTTAGGTTTTTTACTTGCAGTATTTTGGTTAGTGAATAAATTAGGAACCGTTAGTTATAGTGAAGTATTTGCAACTGCCCATCAACTTTCTACTTTCGATGTTACTGCAATTACCATGTTATTATTTGTGGGTGCAATGGGTAAATCTGCTCAAATTCCTTTGTATACTTGGTTGCCAGATGCAATGGCTGGTCCAACTCCAGTTTCAGCATTAATACATGCTGCAACAATGGTTACAGCAGGTATATATATGATTGCTCGTAGTAATGTGTTGTATAATATGAGTGAATTTACTATGCATGTTGTTGCTATTATTGGTTTAGCAACTGCATTATTTAGTGCAACAATAGCCATAAAACAAAATGATATTAAAAAAGTTTTGGCATACTCAACAGTTAGTCAATTGGGGTATATGTTTTTAGGTTTAGGCGTTGGAGCCTATACAGGTGCTGTGTTTCATGTAATGACTCATGCTTTTTTCAAAGCATTATTGTTCTTAGCTGCAGGTTCTGTAATTCATGCTTTACATCATGAACAAGATATTAGAAATATGGGTGGATTAAAGAAAAAACTTCCCATCACTCATCTTACATTTTTATTAGGATGCATTGCTATTTCAGGTATTCCACCACTTAGTGGATTTTTTTCAAAAGATGAAATATTAGCAGCTGCTTATGCACATAATCCTATTTATTGGGTGTTGGCTGTTGTGGGTGCTGCCATGACTGCATTCTATATGTTTAGATTATATGCAACAACTTTTTTAGGAACTTATCGAGGAAATAGTGAGCAAGCAAGTCACATAAATGAGTCGCCAAAATCAATGACAATTCCTTTAATTGTTTTAGCCATTTTAAGTGTTGTTGGAGGATTAGTTGGAGTGCCAGAAATTTTAGGTGGTAATCATCAATTGCATCATTTTTTATCATCAGTTTTAGTTAGTGAAAAAACTCACCACATGCCTCATAACACAGAATGGATGTTGATGGGAATTTCTGTTACCATAGCAGTTATTGCAATCTTATTTGCAGTTAATAAATTTAGTAAGAAACCTGAATTAAATGATGCCGAAGGTTTAGGTAAAATACTTTCGAATAAATGGTATGTTGATGAACTGTATGATAAATTTATTGTACACCCACTGAATAATATAGCAGTGTTCTTTAAAAATGTGATTGAAAAAAGTGGAATTGATGCTGCAGTAAATGGTGTGGGAAAATTTGTTTTATATGGTTCAAGGCAAATCAGATTAATTCAAACAGGACAAGTAGGCACATATATTTTGTTAATGGTATTAGCTTTTGTTTTAATGGTTTTAATTTGGATTAACGACGGGTATATTTATCGATTCATAACAAATTTGTTTTAAAAAAATATTGAAGAAATAATGTTGTCATATTTATTATTATTGATTCCTTTTTTTGGTGCTTTAACTACTTTTTTTATACAAAATGAAAAGTTGGCGAAAAGAAATGCCTTATTGATTTCTATTGCTACTTTAATCATTTCCATTTTTACTCTTTTTAGTAAAGTAGAATTAAGTTTTTCAACACCTTGGATTAGTGCATTAGGTAGTAATTTCTCTTTACAATTAGATGGATTAAGCAAAATGCTTTGTTTATTAAATGCTATTTCACTTCCATTGATTATTTTATCAGTTAAAGAAAACACTTATCAAAAAGCATCAAATTTTTGGGGTTTAATGTTATTGATGCAAGTTGGAATTATGGGTGTGTTTTTAGCAAGCGATGCTTTATTGTTTTATTTCTTTTGGGAGTTGGCTTTAATACCAGCATATTTTTTATGTTCGATTTGGGGTGGTGAAAAAAGAATTCAAGTAACTTTTAAATTCTTCATTTACACTTTTGTTGGTTCATTACTTATGTTAATTGGTATTATTTATTTATACCTTCAAACTCCAGGCAATCATTCATTTTCAATACAAGATTTTTATAATATAAAGCTTGCAGGTAAAGAGCAAGCAACAGTTTTCGCATTAATGTTTATTGCTTTTGCAATTAAAATGCCCATTTTCCCATTTCATACATGGCAACCTGATACATATGAACAGGGACCCACACCCGTAACAATGGTTTTAAGTGGAGTAATGGTTAAAATGGGAATTTATGCTGTAATACGCTGGTTAATTCCAATTGTACCTGACGCATCTGCAGCACATGCAAATTTTGTTATTATTCTTTCAGTCTTTGGAATGCTATATGCTTCTTTGATTGCAATTAAACAAGATGACATGAAACGATTAGTTGCTTATTCATCAATAGCACATATTGGGTTAATGAGTGCTGCAATTTTTACTAGTACTCAAATTGGAATGAATGGTGCAATGGTTCAAATGTTTAATCATGGTATTAATGTTATTGGTTTGTGGATTGTAGTTGATGTAATTGAAAAACAATTGGGTACTCGTAAGTTTAGTGAGTTAGGAGGTTTAGCACAAAAAGCACCAACCTTAGCCATTTTATTTGTAGTAATTGCTTTAGCAAATATTGCTTTACCATTAACTAATGCTTTTGTGGGAGAGTTTTTAATGTTTAGTGGATTGTTTGAATTTAATATTTGGATGGCTGCTGTTGCAGGGGTAAGTATTATTCTTGCTGCAGTATATACTTTAAATATGGTGCAAAAAATATTTTATGGTAACACAGTTATACTTACAGAAAATGCAATAGATATTAGCTGGAATGTAAAACTTGTTTTAACTATAATTGTTGTATTGATTATAGTTTTAGGGATTTATCCAATGCCATTATTAAACTTAATTGGTCAGTAAAGAGATTTTGTTGAAGAGTGCGACGCCACCAAAGTTGATAGTAGTATTGCAGTTTGAAAAATAAAAAAAAGAATTATATTTCTTTAGGTTCGATGTATGAATTTAAAGTAAACATTAAGGAATATGAATACAATAATTGTTTCGGGCTTATTGGGTGTAGTGATGATGTTTAGTGGAATTTTTACTACTAACAAACAAACTATTAAAAACATTGCCATATTGGGTTTGCTTGTATTATTTTGTACAAATGTATTGGCAACTTATGGTATAGGAAATTTGAATATTGATACTAAAGGCATGCTTGAATTTAATAAATTCGGAATGTTTTTTAATTCGATAATAATTTTTTCTACATTAATGTATGTGTTACTTTCTGGAAGAGATATTGTTGAAGTAGGTAATTATGCTGCTGAGTATTTTACTCTGATATTTTTTATTTTATGTGGCGTTTTTGTTTTATCGGCCTACAACAATTTATTGATGTTGTTTTTAGGAGTAGAAATTATGACTATTCCATTATACATTTTAGCAGGAACTGATAAAAAGAATTTAAAAAGCAATGAAGCTTCATTAAAATATTTTTTAATGGGTGCCTTCTCAACTGGCATCATGTTAATGGGTATTGCATTAATGTATGGTGTAGCAGGAAATTTTAATGTTGTTTACGAAATACCTGTAACTGCCAGTGGATCGGGTTCACCAAACTATGGTATATTAATGCCATTAGGTTTACTATTCATTTTTGCATCTATGTTATTTAAGGTGAGTGCTGCACCTTTTCATTTTTGGACTCCCGATGTTTACGATGGAACACCAAGTGTGTTCACCTCATTCATGTCTACCATTGTAAAAGCAGCTGGTTTCATTGCATTCATAAAATTGTTCGAAGGGAGGTTTGTTCAATTGCAATATTCATGGAAACTATTATTGCCCCTTATCATTATTGCAACATTATTAATTGGTAATATTACTGCTGTATTTCAGCAAAGTGTTAAGAGAATGTTGGCTTATAGCAGTATTGCTCAGGCTGGCTTTATGTTGTTTGCTTTATATAGTAATAACGAAACATCACGTGAAGGTATTTTATTATACAGCTTAGCTTATTGTTTAGCAACAATTGGAGTATTTGCTATTTTAATTAAAATGAAAGATTATACTTTTGAAGGATATAATGGTTTAGCAAAAACACAACCCACTTTAGCAGCTGCAAATACAGTTTTTTTATTATCATTAGCTGGTATTCCTTTAACTGCTGGTTTTTTTGCAAAATATTATATGTTGGTTTCTGCAATTAAAGCCCACAATGCTATTTTCTTGGTTATAGTTGCTGTTCTTTTTGCAGCAGTTAGTGTGTATTATTATTTTAAAGTTATTCAAGCTATGTATTTTAAGCAAGGAAGTGCAGAAGTTAGTAGCCCTATAACCAAAGGGTTTAAAATAGGGTTAATTGTAATGGCCGCTTTAATTATTTTATTTGGAGTTATGCCAAACATGTTATTGCAATGGTTGTATTTTTAAGTTGGTTAATTAATTTTCATATTTCAATATTATTGCAAAAATCTTTTAAGTAAATACACTTTACTTTTGTACTTATTATTTTACCATGTCTAAAGCATCCATACCACAAGGAACAAGAGATTTTAATGCAGAAGTTATTCGAAAACGAAATTTCATATTTAATACCATCAAATCTGTTTTTGAATTATATGGGTACGAGCCTTTAGAAACTCCAACTATGGAGAATTTAGAAACACTCATGGGTAAATATGGTGATGAAGGCGATAAACTAATTTTTAAAATCCTGAACAATGGATTAGATCATGATTCAAAAAAAGTAAAAGCAAAACAAGATTTTGAAAAAATTTTAGATGGAAAAAATTCAATAACAATTACTGAAAGAGCACTTCGATTTGATTTAACAATACCATTTGCTCGTTATGTTGCTATGAATCATGGTAAATTAACCTTTCCCTTTAAAAGATACCAAATTCAACCTGTTTGGCGTGCTGATAGGCCTCAACGTGGAAGGTATAGAGAATTTTATCAATGCGATGCTGATGTTGTTGGAAGTACAAGTTTAATTAATGAAGTAGAACTAATTAATATTTATGCATCTGTTTTTAGGAAGTTAAATATTGATGTTGAAATAAAAATTAATAGCCGAAAAATTTTACAAGCTTTAGCAGAAATTTCTGGAGGAGTTGATAAAATGATAGATATCACCACCGCAATAGATAAGCTAGATAAAATCGGATTAAGTAAGGTTAAAGATGAACTCAAAGAAAGAGGACTCAATAATCAACAAATTCAAACCATAGAAACCTGCCTACTAATAGAGGGTTCAAATGCTGAAAAAATAATGCAATTATCAAATTTATTTGGTGAAAGTAAAACTGGTAAAAGTGGTATCGTAGATATTGAATATATTTTAGATTATCAATCTCATTCTAATTTAAAAATTGATTTTACTCTTGCTCGTGGTTTAAATTACTATACAGGTGTAATTTTTGAAATTAAGGCTTCTTATGTAGAAATGGGAAGTATTGGAGGGGGTGGTAGGTATGATAACTTAACAGGGTTATTTGGTGTGCCTAATATTCCTGGGGTAGGCATTAGCTTTGGTGTTGATAGGATTTATGATGTAATGGAAGAGTTGAACCTTTTTCCAGACGATATACAAACTTCAACCAAAATTCTCTTTTTTAATCTTGGGGAAAACGAAAGCAAAAAAGCCTTTCAAATTTTACAAAAATTAAGGGAGATGGAAATAGGAGGTGAACTTTTTTTAGAAAATGCCAAATTCGATAAACAATTCAAATACGCAGAAAAAAAGGGAATTCCATATGTTGCCATTTTAGGAAGTAAAGAATTGGAAGAAGGTAAATTTTTATTAAAAAATTTAAAATCAGGCATACAAATTTCTGTTGAGTTCGATCATTTACAAACTCTTGTTGAAACAATTTAATTCAATATATGTTTATTTATAATGTTACCATAAAACTTCAATGGAGTGTACATGAGGCCTGGTTAAAATGGATGCAAGAGAAGCATTTAAATGATGTGATGGCTACAGAATGTTTTACAAAATATCAATTGGTAAGGCTTTTAGAAGTAGATGAAGATGAAGGCCCAACTTATGCAATTCAATATTATTGTGATTCTAAAGGGTTATATAATCAATACATTGAAAAATATGCTCCAAAATTGCGACAAGATGGTTTGGCTTTGTTTGGAGATAAAATGATTGGATTTAGGTCTCTTATGCAAATTGTGCATTAACTGTGGAAAGATTTTTAAATTATATTTTATACAGATAATACTACAAAACACTCAAACTCACTGATAGCTTAACTTTCAGGCAACATTTACGAAACCCTTTACCATAAAGGGTTTCGTAAATGTTAAGACTAATATTTCGATAAAAATTTCACATAAGTTATATTAAAAGCCTTGTGTAATAAGGCTTTCATAAAATTTATTTATCTATAATAGGCTAAAAAAAATTTGTAAATATTGTAAAGCATATATATTTGTTGTTGTTAATTAACTAATAAAAAAAATAAGTATGAACAAAGCTGAATTAATTGCAAAAATT
>JANLVQ010000081.1:0-2691 GCA_031364085.1 Chitinophagaceae bacterium | reverse complement strand
AGCAACTCCAAAACTCACCACATCTGCTAAACTATCTAATTGCTTACCCATTTCAGAAGTTGCTTTTAAAAGTCGTGCCACAAAGCCATCTAAAAAATCTATAACTGCTGCAATGGCTATAAATAAAGATGCATATACCATTTTTTCTGGCACATCAATTATTTGTTGCAAATTTTCATCCTGACTAACAATTAATCCTGGTTGAGTTACAACAATTATTGCTAAACAACCAAAAAATAAATTTAGTAGAGTGAAAATGTTTGGGATTTGTTTGATAAGTCCACTGTTAACAGTCGACTGTCCACTGATATTTTTCATTAGTGTAAAGTTTTTATTAAAGCTTGAATCATAATAATCAAAGATTCATATTTGTTATATTTTTCTTGAAAAATATTCTCATCAATAAATTTACGTTGTTTAGCTAAATACAAACAACTAATAACTTCTAAAGCAGAGCGATTTGCAATTACAAGAAATCTTTTGAATTCTGCATTGGTATGTAAAGTGCTACCTTCTGCAATGTTCAGTACAACAGAATCCGCTGCTCTTTTCATTTGTGATGTTAAAATAAATAATTCGTCTTTTGGAAAGAACTTTACAAGTTCAGAAACCTCACCAGCCAGCTGTAATCCAATATTCCAAACCTTTAATTTTTCAAACTTGAATCCCATAATTTAATTTTTAATAACGGTTGACAGTTTTCTGTTAACTATTTCATCAACTTCTCAATCTCATCAGCCTTAATTGGAATATTCTTCATTAAATCAACATTTCCTGTTTTAGTTAACCAAATATTATTTTCAATTCTTACGCCCATTTTTTCTTCTTCAATATAAATGCCTGGTTCAACAGTTAAAAACATTCCAGCATGTAATGGAGCAGTTCTTGTACCTAAATCGTGCACATCTACACCTAAATGATGAGAAATTCCATGATATAAATATTTTCTATATGCCCTGTTTTCTTTGTCTTCGTTTTTAATGTCTTCTTTTTTTAATAGCCCAATTTTTAAAAATTGTTTAGTGGCTTCTTCACCAACTTTATCAGTATAATTCACTACAGAAATTCCAGGTTTTAAAATACTTTTAGCATAATCGTGCAAATGTAAACAGGCATTATAAACCTCTTTTTGGCGTTTAGTAAATTTTCCATTTACTGGAATTGTTCTGGTTAAATCTGCATTATAGCCTCCATAACTTGCTCCAAAATCCATCAAAATCAATTCGCCATTTTTACACTCTTGATTATTATTGGTGTAATGCAAAATTCTTGCATTATCGCCACTAGCAATAATGCTTCCATAAGCTTCGCTAGTTGCTCTTTGTTTTAAAAATTGATGCATTATTTCTGCTTCAATTTCATATTCCATAACTCCTGGCTTAATGAATTTTAATAAATAACGAAAAGTATTTTCTGTAATATCAATAGCTTTTTGAATTACAACAATTTCTTCTTTGGTTTTAACACCACGAAGTTTTTTGATAATAGTTGCAGCACGCAAGTAATGGTGTAAAGGATATCGTTGTTGCATTTCATCAATCAACCGATAGTCTCTGCTTCTAATTAAACTGGCTTTTCTATCATTTTCATTGCTATCTAAATAAATATGTTCAGCTAAATGAATCCAAGGTTGTAACAAAGCATCTAAACTATCTAACCAAACGATAGTTTTTATACCAGAAATTTGTTGTGCTTCTGCTACTCTTAATCGTTTGCCATCCCATTTTTCTTTGGTTTCATTTGGACGAACTAAAACCAATATTTCACGATATTTTGCATCTACATTATTAGGAAAAAATATTACCATACTATCTTCTTGTTCAATGCCTGAAAGCCAATACAACCCACTATTTTGCTTAAATTTATGTATTGCATCACCATTACTTGGCCATTCATCATTACTGGTGAAGATGGCAATACTATTCGACTTCATTTCTTTAATAAATCTCTTACGATTTTGAATGAAGATTTGATTATTGAGTAATTCGTATTTCATATTTTTTAATTGTTAATTGTTAATTGTAAACTATAATCACAAATTTCACTAATCATTAAACATTTATCATTTACAATTTATAATTATCTAACTATATCTCCCTTTAATCTGAGTAATTCAGTTTCTGCAATTTTGGTATTATACCTTGCAGCAATTAAACGATCATAAGCTAATTCTAAACTTTTTTGTGTTTCTCTTAATTCAATAAAAGTAGCAACGCCTAATCTTAATCGTTCAAAAGAAATAAAAACATTTTCTTTTGCGAGTACAATATTTTCTTCTTCTAATGCTAACATTTTTTTCTGCAGTTCATAATCTTTATACGCATTGATAATGTTTACATCAATTAAAGCTTTTTGGTTAAGATAAGAGAGTTGTAAATAATCAATATCCAACTGTGCTTGTTGAATTTGACGCTTTACATTAAATCCATTTAAAATAGGAACATTTAATCCAAGACCATAATTATAACCAGAGTTTCTACTGAATAAAGGTTGAAAAGGATTTACAACAATTTTATTATCGGTTTTAGAATAACTATAAGATGAATTAAAATTCAATGTGGGATATAAATCTGCTTTTCGCTCTTTTAAAGTGAGTTTTCCAATTTCCAAATTTTTTTTAATGGCTAATAAAGATGGATTTTCATTTTGAGCAACAGACATTATTTCGGTTAAAATAATATTTGGTTTAAA
>JANLVQ010000005.1:0-4453 GCA_031364085.1 Chitinophagaceae bacterium | reverse complement strand
ATATGGCAGAATTGGAAACTGCTGTTGCTTGTACATTAGAAGGATTTATTAAAGAACCTTTAACTATTATTTTTTATTTGGCTGTTTTATTCTTTATCAGTTTCAAACTTTTTTGAGCTTACTCATACTTTTACCTATTTCAGGTTTTATAATAGGTCGTGTTAGCAAGAGCTTAAAAAAACACAGTACAACTATTGCTGAAAAATATGCTGAAGGGTTAAGCATTACAGAAGAAACTTTATCTGGACTAAGAGTAATCAAATCCTTTACAGCAGAGCAATTTATTTCAAAGAAATTTTTTACATCGAATGAAGAATTATTTGTTGCTCGTAATAAAATTAATTTCAGAAAAGATATTGCTAGTCCTTTAAGTGAAGTACTAGGTATCATTACCTTAAGCATTATTTTATGGTTAGGTGGAAGTTTAATTTTAGAAAACAAAGGCTTCAATTTAAATGGATCTGCATTCATCACTTACATAGCCATTTTTACACAAATTATTAATCCTGCAAAAAGTTTAAGTAGTGCATTTTATGCTATGCAAAAAGGTACTGCAGCCTTACACAGAATTGAAAGTGTTTTACTAACAGAAAATAATATTGATGAAAATATTGGAGGCAAAAAACTAAACCATTTTTCATCGAGCATAGAATTTAAAAGTGTAGAATTTGCATACAACGATGTAAGTATTTTAAACAACATTAATTTAAAAATTGAAAAAGGAAAAACAATTGCTTTAGTAGGAAGTAGTGGTGCAGGAAAAAGTACATTGGCAGATTTAGTACCCCGATTTCATGATGTAACAAGTGGTGAGTTATTAGTAGATGGAATTAATATTAAAGATTACAATTTACATAGTCTTCGAAAACAAATGAGTATTGTTACTCAAGAGCCCATATTGTTTAATGATACCATTGCAAATAATATTAAACTTGGTGTTCAAGATGCAAGTTTAGAAGCTATTGAAGAAGCAGCAAAAGTTGCCAATGCTTACTCTTTTATTATTCAAAAAGAAGATGGATTTAATTCTAATATTGGTGATAGAGGTAGCAAATTAAGTGGTGGTGAAAAACAAAGATTAACCATTGCACGTGCTATATTAAAAAATTCACCTATTCTTATTTTAGATGAAGCCACATCTTCTTTAGATACAGAAAGTGAAAGATTAGTACAAGATGCTATTAATAAAATGATGATGAACAGAACTACAATTGTTATTGCACATAGACTTAGCACTATAAGACATGCTGATGAAATTATTGTTTTAGATAAAGGCAATATTGCAGAACGTGGCAATCACGATTCTTTAATGCAAGCTAATGGCATTTATAAAAAATTAGTAGATATGCAAGAATTGAAATAAAAAAATTGTTGCTATGAATAAAACCAAAGATTTTATTTTTTCTGGTAAATTTTTGTACGATAAAAAAGCTTCCATTTTTTTATGGTTTGGTTTATCTATTGCAACTATCATTCAAAACCTTTTAGATGTTGAGCATAAAACGAATATTTATAAAATTTTTAAATACTCCTTTATACATGCTCAACAACAGGTAAATATTTATTTGCAATATCCTTTACAGCATGATGATGTTTTTTTATATGGACCAACTTTTAGTTTTTTAATTGCTCCGTTTGCTTTATTACCAGATTGGTTAGGTATAACACTATGGGTAATTTTTAATGTATCTATTTTATTTTATGCAATAAAGCAATTACCCATAAAAGAAATATATCAAAATGCAATTTTAGTTTTAGCATCGCATGAAATGATGAATGCTTCATCTTGGTTGCAATTCAATGCAACTATTGCTGCTTGTATCATTCTAGGGTTTATTTTTATTATAAGAGGCAAAGAATATGTAGCATTACTATTTATAGTTTTTGCAACGATTACTAAAATTTATGGCATAGTAGCTTTTTCATTTTTCTTTTTTAGCAACAACAAAATAAAATTTATTCTTTGGACTTTTATTTGGTCCTTAGCATGGTTTATTGTTCCATTGCTTTATATGCCTTACACATTTTTATTAGAAACTTATCACAATTGGTTTAATGCGTTGATGTATAAATCTACCAAAAATGTTACTGGAGTTTCAAGGCAATATTTTTATCAAGATATTTCTGTTATGGGCTTAATCAGAAGAAATATTGATGCCAGTTTTAATAAAGATTCCATTGTATTATTTTTTGCTTCCCTCATCTTTTTATTAAAGTATACTAAATACAAATTCTTTAACGATATCAGATATCAATTATACTTTCTCTGTTCTGTTTTATTATTCGTTGTTATTTTTAGTACAGGCTCAGAATCTCCAACTTATATTATTGCTTTTCCTGCTTGTTGTATTTGGTTTATATTACAGCCAAGAAGCAAATGGGTAACTGCATTTTTCATATTTTGTTTGTTAATAGTTAGTTTTTCTTATTCTGATTTACTTACAAAATACACTCGAGAATTTAGTATGCAACATTCATTAAAAGCTTTGCCTTGTTTTATGCTTTGGCTAATTATCATCTATCAAATTTTAAGTAACCAATTTTTAAAAGTTGATTTGAATAATGTAGTTAAGATTAAGAATTTGGAATAGGGCATTGGGAATTCAGACTAATAAAATAAATTTATCATTAACAATTATAAAAAATGTCAATACATAAAGAAGTTAAAAAAGTTACCACAAATACTTTGCAGAAAATGAAATTGCAAGGCCAAAAAATATCTATGCTAACAGCATACGATTATTCTTTTGCCAAAATTTTTGATGCTGCTGGTATTGATGTTTTGTTAGTTGGTGATAGTGCAGGCAATGTAATTGCTGGCTATGAAACTACTGTGCCTGTTACATTAGAGCATATGATATACCATGCACAAAGTGTAGTTCGCGGTATTCAAAGATGTTTGGTTGTGGTTGATATGCCTTTTGGAACTTATCAAAGTAATAGTGATATAGCTTTAGCATCAGCAATAAGAATTATGAAAGAAACTGGTGCCCATGCAATTAAATTAGAAGGTGGTGAGGAAGTAATGGAGAGCATAAATAAAATTGTAAGTGCTGGAATTCCAGTTATGGGGCATTTAGGTTTAACACCTCAAAGTATTTATAAATTTGGAACCTATAATGTAAGAGCAAAAGAAGAAGCAGAAGCAGAAAAATTAAAAAGAGATATTAAAATTTTAGAGAAAGTAGGTTGCTTTGCAGTAGTGTTAGAAAAAATTCCTGCAACATTAGCCGAAGAAGTTACAAATTCTGTTAAGATACCTACAATAGGTATTGGTGCTGGAGGATCATGTGATGGACAAGTTTTAGTAATGCATGATATGCTGGGCATTACTACTGAATTTAAACCTAGATTTTTAAGGCAATATGCAAATCTTGGAGAACAAATTGATGTTGCAGTAAAAAAATATATTGATGATGTGAAACAAAAAGATTTTCCTAATAAAAGCGAGTCTTACTAATAAATACTGAACTTAATGATGTTTTATTTAATTCTATTTTCTTGGTTTACCAATTTTATTCAATGGATCGTTGAATTAGATCAACATGTATTTCTTATCATCAATAAAAAATTAACTAACCCATTTTTCGATTGGCTTATGCCAATAATGAGAAACTCCAATACTTGGATTTTTCTTTATTTATTAATCGCAGTTTTTGTTTTCTATAAACTTAAACAGAAAGCATTCATTTGGATATTTTTTGCAATACTTACTATTGTTTTAACTGACCAGTTGAGTAGTCATGTAATTAAACCATGGATTGCAAGACCAAGACCATGTACTGATATAAATTTTTCATCTCAAGTAAGAATATTGTTAGAACATTGTTCTGGTGGATTTAGCTTTACTTCATCACATGCTTGTAATCATTTTGGGATTG
Source organism: Chitinophagaceae bacterium (assembly GCA_031364085.1). Classification (GTDB taxonomy): domain Bacteria; phylum Bacteroidota; class Bacteroidia; order Chitinophagales; family Chitinophagaceae; genus CAIVPM01. Next base: position 572 of record JANLVQ010000005.1, on the reverse strand, counting down.
CGTTGTTTATTTTTATCACACTTTCAACTTATTTAAAAAAGTGGCGTTATTTGTTTTTAATATGGGCTGCTATAATTTGTTATGCTCAAGTGTATGTTGGTGTTCATTATCCAATCGATATTTTTTTTGGAGGAATATTAGGTGCTTCAATTGGTTACTTTACAGGAAAATATTGTTTAACAAAAATTTTTCCTAAACAAATTATTTAGAATGACAGAAAGAATTTTGATACTCGATTTTGGTAGTCAGTTTACACAACTTATTGCAAGATGTATTAGAGAAGCAAATGTATTTTGTGAAATTATTCCTTACAATAAATCATTTACCATTGATGAAAAATTAAAAGGAATTATTTTAAGTGGAAGTCCTTTTAGTGTTAACGATGCAAATTTTTTAGATTTCGATGTTAAATCTTTACATCAGCAAACTCCTATTCTTTCAATTTGTTATGGGGCTCAATTAACTATTAAAAAATTTGGAGGCACAGTAAATAAAAGCAATAAAAGAGAATATGGCAGAGCCCATTTAAATATTGTTCAACAAGATATTTTATTCAAAAACATTGAAACCAA
>JANLVQ010000010.1:0-1739 GCA_031364085.1 Chitinophagaceae bacterium | reverse complement strand
CTGAAAATTACCAACTTTCTTTTAGGAAACCATTCCTACACTGTGCAATTTTACAACATCAAAATAACTCGCGAAAAAATTTTGTTAAACTAAAAAAATGTATAATTTTAAAAACAATTAAAAATGAAAAAATTAATTTTTGGCTTATTAGCCACGGTAGTGTTTGGGTTTGTTGGTAATGCACAAGAAGGAGAATCTTTTTTAAACAGTATTAGTTTTAAAGAAAAAAATTATAGCCCTTCAGATTGCGATTTAATTAACAAATATGTCAATGAATCATTTGCTTATCAAATAATTTTACCAAGAAATGAAATTAAAGTTGAAGTTGAAGTTGATATTGTTAGAATAGTAAACAATCTAACAAAAGAAACAATTATTTTAAAAAATATAGTTTCAAATGAAGGTAAAACAACATTTGATGCTGTAGTCAAAGATGAGAACATCAGTGGTTTCGCATTTAATGGTAATAATTTTGTAAGTCAACTAAGAGGAGCAGGTTGGGGTGCTCTTGTACTTTCTATTGTAGCAGCAATTATTGATGCTACTCAAGCTAGTGCAATGGAACAATGTACAGCAGCGATGAATGCGTTAAATTGTGGAAGTGGTGGAAGACCATATATGAATTTTAGAGAGGGCTGGTTTTCAATAACATGCTCTGTAGGATGTAGATAAAAAAATGAAAATTATGTTAAAAAGATACGACAAGAATTATTTATTGGTTACGGGTGGAATATTATTTTTCAGTACATTACTTTTGTATTTACTTGTCGTGTTTTTTTTCCCTAAAGAATTAGATAATTTATCGCGTAATAGGATAACCAATAATTTTTATTATTTTGCATTTGTGGCTGTATTAGTTGCCCCAATTCTAGAAGAGTTAACTTTCAGAACTCTGTTTCTAAAAAACAAATTCTTTCCATTACTGTTTTTTATTGGGACAGCTATTTACATTTTTATAACCGCAAATTATTATTTATATGCACTTTATTTTCTAATTCTTTACTTGTTTTTTTATAAAAAAGACACTGTATTAATATTTATTAGCAATGCATGTTTGTTTTCATTAGTTCATTATAAGAGTACTGATTTTGTATCAATTTATACCATTTTACCTATGTTTTTTCAATTCAGTTTAGGATTAATGTTAATTTGGGTAGTGGTAAATTTTGGTTTATTAAAGTCAATAATCGCTCATTTATGTTTCAATTTGTTCATTGTATCAATTCTTGCTATTAAAATTCAATTTCCTGATAGTAAAAATCATAAAATAATTTACAATGGATATGCAATGCATTGGGTTAAACTACCTATTTTCAATAATAAGGATAATATGATTTCACTATCTTCAGAATATGAAGTTGAAGCAGTTAACATAGATTTGGATAAGTTTTATAAAATTTATAGCAAAGATTCTAAAATGATAAAGATTACTAGTGATAATGAATTCAATGTATTTGAAATTAAAATTGAAAGGATTGATAACAAAGCAACTACAATAGATGCGAAGTTAATTGAAGATTTATTTATTAAAGCAGGATTAGTTGAGAGATAAATCCCGATAGCTCGGATTTGCAATCCGTGTTATCTTTTCCATACGAGTCTTTCGTGTGGCAATAATTCAAATAACAAAAAACAACAATCATGAAATTCAAAAAATTTCTAGCAATAGCAACCCTATTGCCTGTATTGTCTTTTGCCCAATCCGACCTTCAAACCGCTCTTAAAGGCGGAGAAATATT
>JANLVQ010000300.1:0-8285 GCA_031364085.1 Chitinophagaceae bacterium | reverse complement strand
GATGGAAAATTATACACTCGAAGTAATAAAAGAGGAAATATTGATAGTATTTTAAATTGCTTTGTTCAATTTGGGGCAGATGATAAAATTTTGTATCAAGCACATCCTCATATTGGAACAAATAAATTGCCACAAATTATTACAGCAATGCGAGAAGCTATCCTGAATCATGGTGGTGAAATTTATTTTAATAAAAAGCTGATTGATTTTAAAATTATAAATAATAAAATTGAAACTGTACTAACAAGTGATGGCGATGAATTAAAAGCAAGTCATGTAATTCTAGCAACAGGACATAGTGCAAGAGATATTTATGAATTGCTTTTCCAAAAAAATATTTTAATAGAGCCAAAGCCTTTTGCTTTGGGTGTTAGAATTGAACATCCACAACAAATAATTGATAGTTGTCAGTATCATTTAAACAACAACTATAGTAGGGGAGAGTATCTTCCACCAGCATCTTATAGTTTAGTTGAACAAGTGAATGGGAGAGGAGTATTTAGTTTTTGTATGTGCCCTGGTGGAATTATTGCACCTGCATCTACAAATGCAAACGAACTAGTAGTAAATGGTTGGAGCCCCAGTAAACGTAATAATGAATTTGCAAATAGTGGTATGGTAGTTACTATTGAAACTAAGGATATTTTAGATGATTGTAAAAAAAGAAATGTTCCTTTTAATGCATTATCATTAATGTATTTTCAATCAGCAATCGAAAAAAAATCTTTTGATTTTGGTGGTGGAAAATTTGTAGCACCAGCACAAAGAGTGATTGATTTTTGCGAAGGAAAAACTTCAAATAATTTGCCCAATTGTTCTTATTTGCCAGGTGTTCATACTGAAGATTTAAAAAATATTTTACCCAATTTTGTTCATCAGGCTTTACAAAAAGGGATTAAAGAATTTGGTAAAAGAATGAAAGGATATTATACAAATGAAGCCATTGTAGTTGCCACAGAAAGCAGAACGTCATCTCCTGTTCGAATACCACGTGATGTAGAAAATTTACATCATCCTCAAATAAAAAATTTATATCCCTGTGCTGAAGGTGCTGGTTATGCAGGAGGAATTGTTAGTGCTGCAATGGATGGAGAAAGAGTAGCAGCAATAATTGCAGCAACTATTTAAAATTTATATCCAAATGCAATTCCAAAATAAAATGGGTTAAAAGCACCATCAGCTATAATTGGGTTTACAGCGGCTCTAAACACAAATCCATTTTTTATGGGTTGCTTTCTGTAGCCAAAATTTAATGTTGAAAAACTTATTGAATTAAAATCTCCAAAATCAAAAATGGGATAATCTGCTTTTACAAATGTGTGATTAATTCCAACTTCAAAGAAATTTCTATTATCTCCACTTGTAATAAAATTAATCCCTATTGGAATAGTGATTACACTTTCATCTCTATCACCAAAACCACCAATACCAATTCTTCCACCCCAACCAGTTGAAGTTTTTGTAAATCTTGTATCATAATTGAATGATGCTAAACCGGGTCCACCAACTTCAAAAAAAACAGTATTAGAATTTGCAGATTGAGCTTTTGCTAAATTGTTTATTGATATAAAAGTTAATAAAACTAATAAGATTTTTTTCATATAATAGTTTAACCAAAAATAAACGTAAACCTGTTAATAAAACAATAAAAAATCTCTATACACTATTTGCTTAAATTAGTTTATAGAGATTAAAAAAATATAAGAAACAATTATTTAATTAATCCTGCAAAATGATTAACTGTACGAACTAGTTGACTTACATAACTCATTTCATTATCGTACCAACTTACCACTTTTACTAATTGATTGTCGCCAACAGTAATTACTTTTGTTTGAGTAGCATCAAATAAAGAACCATAAGTTATTCCTATAATATCTGTACTTACAATTTCATCTTCATTATATCCAAAACTTTCGTCACTAGCAGCTTTCATAGCAGCATTCACTTCTTCTAAAGTTGTTTTCTTAGCTAAAAGTGCAGTGAGCTCTGTAACTGAACCAGTAATTGTTGGTACACGTTGTGCACCACCATCTAATTTTCCTTTTAATTCTGGTAAAACCAATCCAATAGCTTTTGCAGCTCCAGTACTGTTAGGAACAATATTTTGTGCTGCTGCTCTTGCTCTTCTTAAATCTCCTTTTGCATGCGGAGCATCTAAAGTATTTTGATCGTTTGTATAAGCATGAATGGTTGTCATACTTCCTGCTAAAATGGTAAAATTATCGTTTAATGCTTTAGCCATTGGTGCTAAACAATTGGTGGTACAACTGGCACAGCTAATAATGGTTTCTGAGCCATCCAAAATGCTATGGTTTACATTAAATACAACAGTTTTTAAATCACCAGTTGCAGGGGCAGAAATTACTACTCTTTTTGCTCCAGCTTTTATGTGTAATTCAGCTTTTTCTTTATCAGCAAAAAATCCTGTGCTTTCAATTACAACATCAACATCATGTGTACCCCAAGGTATTTGAGATGGATCTTTTTGAGCATATATTTTTATTTCATGACCATTAACTATAATTGAATTTTCAGTAGAAGTAACTGTTTCATTAAATCTGCCTTGTGCACTATCATATTTCAATAAATGAGCTAAAACTGCTGGGCTAGTTAAATCATTAATTGCAACAATATTAATGTCTTGCATATTGTAAATTTGTCTGAACACTAATCTACCTATTCTGCCAAAACCATTAATAGCCACTTTTACATCTTTCATAATTATTTTTTTTGTGCTGCAAAATTAGTGGTTTGTAAACAATAGCATTTATGGATTTTGGAGATTTGATTATTTTTCAACCAAGTATCTTTATTTGATTTGAAAAATTCAACTAATTTTAATTCTTAACAGTAAATAAATGGCATCACATAAACCAATAATATCATCTTCATTTTCCTATGAAACTTTAGAAGAAAAACTCGATATTAAACCACAAGGTGCTAAACTAGAAATTGGTATTCCTAAAGAAATTGCATTTCAAGAAAATCGAGTTGGACTTACTCCAGATGCTGTAGGAGTTTTAGTAAATCATGGACATACTGTATGTGTGGAGCATCATGCTGGCATTGGCAGCCATTATAGTGATAATGATTATAGTGAAGCTGGTGCTAAAATTGTAACATCCAGAGATGAAGTTTATAAATCTCCTTTACTAATCAAAAGTGCACCCATTGTAGAACAGGATATAGATTTATTACAGATGCATCAAACCATTATTTCAACCATTCATTATTCTGCACTTAAAATAGAGGTGGTTAAGAAAATGATGGAAAAGAAAATTACTGCTTTAGGGTATGAAAATTTAAAAGATGAAAGTGGTACTTTTCCTATTGTTAGAAGTATGAGTGAAATTACAGGTTCTGCAGTTATGTTAATTGCAGGTCAATACCTCAGTAGCTTTAATAATGGTAAAGGTGTATTATTAGGTGGAATAAGTGGCATTCCTCCAACAAAAGTAGTTGTGATTGGTGCGGGAATAGTTGGTGAATTTGCAACTCGAAATGCCTTGGCACTTGGTGCAAGTGTAAAAGTTTTTGATAATAATGTGTCTCGATTAAAACAATTACAAAACAATTTGGGACAAAGAATTTGGACTAGTGTTTTGGAACCCAAAATTTTAGCTAAACAATTAAAAACCTGTGAAGTTGCAGTTGGTGCTTTAAGTAATGAATATGGAAGAGCTCCCATTGTTGTTTCAGAATCAATTGTTTCTACAATGAGACAAGGAAGTATTATCATTGATGTTGCAATTGATAGAGGAGGGTGCTTTGAAACAAGTAAATTAACCAGCCATGAAAACCCCATTTTTATCAAGCATGGTGTAATACATTATTGTGTTCCCAATATACCTAGTGGCTTTGCACGAACAGCAAGTCAGGCTATCAGTAATGTTCTAATGCCTTTAATTTTAAATATTAGTGAAGAAGGTGGTATTGAAGATATTGTATGGCGTAACTTAAATTTAAGAGAAGGTTTTTATATGTTCAAAGGGTCAATTACTGACATCTATATGAGTGAAAAATTTAATTTAAAATTCACCGATCTTAATTTGCTAATTGCTAGTAGGAGATAGAATCTTTGGAACGATTCTTTTTAAATTTTATTGTACAAAAATTTTTTTGTATCAAAAAATATCCTAAATTGCATATCCTTTCTTCAGAAAAACACTTTTGAAAAAGTTTTTTTGAATTTTATTAGATCGAATTGCCCGTATTTAATCCTACTCTTTGAGACAAGCTTACACGTTACTATAAGCTTAGTTGTCTGTACCCTATTTAACTTAATTAAAGTACTTCATTATGAAAAACTTCAATCATTATTTTTTTTGTGTTATTGTTTTTTTTGCGATCTGTCAGCAAGGATTTTCAAAACCATATCTACTTATAAATAAGTTTAATACAATAGTTAATTCAAATTTTATACAAGCAGATATTGAATCGGATAATTTAATTTCAAAAGGTAAAATATACAATAGGTCGGACGCATTAGAACTTAGAAAAAATTTAGAAGAACAATTACAAAACAATCCCAATTCAATTGTAATAAGTTTAGCCTTGGTTAAATTTCATACGGCAGCTTCAGCTGCAAATGGGGGTTTTATGGGTTTAGCTATAAGATATGCCACAAATATTTTTAAACAAAATGAATATATTGGTTGTTTAGCTTTTGAATATATTTATAACAAATTCGGTGATGTTAAAAATGCAGAAGTTTGGTATAAGAATTCAATTCGTTGTCATTTACCTTCAGGTATGGAATGGAGATTAGTAAAAATAAATTTAGATATACCCTTAGGAGCAAGTGTTATGGGAAGTTTTAGCAATGGTAAAAAATGGCCAATGTACCAAACAGTTTGGAGCAGTTATATAAGAAAAATAATGGTTCCTAAATGTGTAAATAATTGTAATTATAATGTTATTACCACCTTTTTTAATCAGGAAAAAATGGTAGAGGGTAAATTAGTTCGTCAAGATTGGTAAACTCAATATATTTATTTTTAAAACCTGCTGATGCAGGTTTTTTTATTTGCAATATACATTTCATTCAATAAAAACGTTTATATGATTAGTTGGCAAGATTTTGAAAAATTAGATATGAGAATAGGAACTGTTTTAGAAGTTAAGGACTTTGAAAAAGCAAAAAAGAAGTCTTATCAATTAACCATAGATTTTGGAATTTTTGGTATTAAAAAATCATCAGCACAAATAACACATCATTATAAATTAAATGATTTGTTAGGAAGGCAAATTATTGCAGTTGTTAATTTTCCTCCAAAACAAATCTCAAATTTTATAAGTGAATGTTTAGTTTTAGGAGTTTATGATGAAAATAATGAAGTAGTTTTATTACAACCTCAACAACCAGTAAAAAATGGTTTAAAAATTGGCTAATGGAAGAAAACTATTACAGTTTTTACGAAAGTCCTATCGGATTAATTCAAATTGGAGGAACTGATCATTATATTTCTGAAATTAGTTTTATTGATAATAATGATCAAGTGAATTATGGATTGCCAGGTGTAAGTGAAATAATACATCAATGCACAGAACAATTAATAGAATTTTTTCAGGGTACTCGAAAAAAATTCGATTTGCCTATACATCAAACTGGTACTGAATTTCAGAAAAAAGTATGGAATCAATTAATGGAAATTAATTATGGCAAAACAATTAGTTATTTAGATCTTGCAAAAAAAATGGGTGATGAAAAAGTAATCAGAGCTGCTGCATCAACTAATGGAAAAAATAAAATTGCCATAATTGTTCCTTGTCATAGAGTTATTGGAACACACAAAAACTTAGTAGGTTACTCCGGAGGATTATGGAGAAAAAAATGGTTATTACAACATGAATTTAGAATAGCAAATGGAATTCAAGTTTTATTTTAATTTATAGTTTCTTTTTAAAATCTTCTATTACTTTTACGCAAATTTTTAAACATGCGTAAAATAATTTTCTTTTCATTTTTTACTTTAATTTTTATTTCTTGTAATTCTGTTGAAACTACAAAAACAGCAATTGTAGAACCTCAAAAAGCATTAGGACAAAGTGCAAATTCCGACTCTTTTAATACAAGTTTCAATGCTGTTTTAACTGCCTATTATGAATTGAAAAATGCATTTATAAAAGAAGATATTAATTTTATTAATAATATATCTACCACCTTAATTGCAAAAGCTTCTGCATTAAAAATAAATGAACTTAAAGCAGATTCCGTAATTGTAAATATGGCAAAACTGTATACTCAAAATTTACAAGATGAATTGAGTGGGTTGATAAAAGAAGCTGATTTAGATAATAAAAGAAAATCTTTTCAAATAGTTACTAATGATGTGTATGATTTAATTAGAACTGTAAAGTATGATAGAGAAAAAATTTATTTACAACACTGCCCAATGGCCTTTAAAAATAAAGGAGCAGATTGGTTAAGCAATTCTGCAGAAATAGAAAACCCCTACTTGCCTAAAATGATGCTTGATTGTGGCATAATAAAGGATTCAGTTGATTTTATTAAATAATTTAAAATTCTTTTTTAGGAATTTTCTAACCTGATAATGAATAAAGATTTTACATTAGTTAGCTGGGCTAAGGATGCAGTGTTATATGAAGTAAATATTAGACAGTTTACCACAGAAGGTACATTTAGTGCTTTTCAAAAACATTTACCAAGAATTAAGAAAATGGGTGTTGATATTTTATGGTTGATGCCCATTACTCCAATAAGTTCATTAAAACAACAAGGTAGTTTAGGTAGTTATTATGCTTGTAGTTCTTATACAAAAATTAATGAAGAGTTTGGTAATCTTGATGATTTTAAATTATTAGCAAAAGAAGCTCATCAACTTGGTTTAAAACTTATCATCGATTGGGTAGCAAACCATACTGGCTGTGATCATGAATGGACATTAAATCATCCTGATTTTTATCAACAAGATGCTGATGGAAATTTTACTGAACGAAATGGTTGGAATGATGTTATTGATTTGAATTTTGAGAATTTTGAAATGCAAAAAGCATTAATAGATGCCATGCAATTTTGGGTCAAAGAATGTGATATCGATGGTTTTAGATGTGATATGGCACATTTAGTTCCTTTAAATTTTTGGAAAGATGCAAGAACAAAATGTGATGCTTTAAAAAAGTTATTTTGGGTGGCAGAATGTGATAATGAAAAATTCTTAGAAGTATTTGATGTAAACTATGCTTGGTCGTGGATGCATCTTACAGAAAAACTAATTAAGCATGAAATCAAAATGAATGATTTAATATCAAATCTTACATCTTATTTATCCCTTCCAAAAGAAAAATTAAAACTATTTTTTACATCAAATCATGATGAAAATAGTTGGAATGGAACCGAATTTGAAAAATATGGTATCACAGCAAAAGCTTTTACTGTATTGGCTTTCACTTACTTGGGAATGCCATTAATTTATTCGGGACAAGAAATTCCAAATCAAAAGCGATTAGCATTTTTTGAAAAAGATAATCTTGATTGGAATAATGGTACCAAGCTGGATTTTTTTTATTCTAAGCTTTGTGGAATACATAAAATTATTTTGAATGAAGAAGCAAATTTTGAATTTTTACCTTCAAATCAAAATCAATCTATATTGGCTTTTATAAAGCAATCAAAATCAGAATTATTGCTAATCATTTTAAATTTGACAAAATTGGATAAAGTTCAGTTTCAAATAAAGCATACCTTAACTTCAGGTACATTTTTAAACTTTTTTTCAGAAATGATTTATCAATTTAATGAAGTTGAGAATTTTGAGTTAATGGCAGGTGATTATTTAGTTTTTCGAAAGTTGAAATAATTTATTTTTCTCATTTATTTTTCTGAATTACTGACCATCATCATTAAATTCATTAATCTTTTTTTAGTAATATTGCTAATATTTTACAATAAGTTAATTAATATATTTTATGGGAGTTATAAAAGATAAATTTAAAATTAAAGCAGACATTGCAAGTGCAGAAATTAAAGCAATTTTAAAAGAACACGGTAATAAAAAAATTGGTGAAGTAACCTTAAGTCAGATTTATCAAGGCATGCGAGGAATAACTGGCTTAGTTAGTGAAACAAGTTTATTAGATGCACAAGATGGCATTCGTTTTAGAGGGTACTCCATACCTGAATTACAAGAAAAACTCCCTAAATCTCATGGCGGAAGTGAACCATTACCTGAAGGACTTTTTCATTTAATGTTATTGGGTGATTTGCCAAATGACCATGATACAGATCATTTATCAAGTGTATGGCAAAGAAGAAGCCATGT
>JANLVQ010000234.1:0-5667 GCA_031364085.1 Chitinophagaceae bacterium | reverse complement strand
ACTTGCAATAATTAGTTTTCGTGCATCTTGAGAAATTACTGAACTAAACAACATAAAAGGAATGATGGCTTTTTTTTCTGGCTCGATATAATCTTTCAGTTGTTTATCTAAAACTCCTTCAGTGTTATCGTTTAATTGTTTTTCAAAAGCATAGCCTCTGTCTTTTGTATATTTTAAATCATTGTAAATAAATTTTTGTACTGGCCCAATAATATCACGAGTAATAAAAGATGAGAATAATGGATTTAATAAATCGTTCGAAATATTATCAATGTACTTTTGATCATTGATATTGATTTGAATATTTTGTTGTTTTTGCAAAAACAATTCTCTAAAATATGTTGCTCCAAGCATACCACCAGAAGCCCCAGTAATAAACAATGTTTTGTTCATTAATTCACCTTGTAGTATACTATCTAAACTGGCTAAAACATGCATGGTAAAGGTTGTACTTCTTAACCCACCACCACTGGTGTTAATAATAAACATAACTGGTAAAGTATCCTTTTGTTTTGCTTTCCAATTATTTAAAATTTTTGTATAGTAAATTTTATCGTTTGCAATATTTTTATTCGATGCCAATTCTGCAATAAATGCTCTATTATATTTTGGTCTATTAGCTTCGTTTAAATACACCAATCCATAAGCTCTATTACGGGGATCTATAAGGTTTTTACTAAATAAATAATTTACGCCTAAGTAAATAAAAACAAGTATTACTAAAGTCCAGCTTCTAAAAAAGATGGTGATTGCTCCAATAACTGCAATTAGAATAGAAAAGAAAACTAACACACTTGATGCTGCTGGTAATTGAAAAAGTTTTTCATCAGAAATAAATCCAATGAAAACTAAAAATATAAATGAAACTAAAATGGCTAATACTGCAGAAATGTGGTGATGGCTTAAAACTTTTCTTAAAAACTCTTCATTATAATGTTGAATATTTCTAGGCTTACGAGCTTTAAACCTTGTTGACAAAAACCATTTTACTTTTAATAAAGGATTTAAAAACGCTTCTTCCTTTTTTTTATTTGCTTTTAAATATTTTTCATTAGCCGATTTAATTTGATTGCCTAAGTTGTAATGTATAGTTTGATTAGCAGTAAAAAAATAACCCAATGCCAATAAAATAGATAAAGCTAAACCGCCTAAAAAAGTTAACGTAAGAATAATAAGTTCGAAGGTGCTTAACAACTCTTGATTTTTTTGGAAAATTATACTTTCAACAATATAATAAATAACAAGAAATATGGGAAGTAATGCATTATTTAAACAATACTTTAAAAATGGATTTGTATTGGTTACTAAAAAGCTTATTAAATTACCATGAAGAATGAAAGTGGTAATATTCCAACTCATAAAAAAAACACCGAAAGCAAAACCAACTATTGCCGTACTAAAAACAGTTACACGATTAAAATATTCTGGAGCAAGAAATAAAGTATCGGCACCAAAATTTTTTAGAAACCCTCCTCCAATTGTTGCAAAAAGAATATACCAAATAATTAATAAGAATTGATATTTTCTGAAATGCAATACCAATAATTGTACTAGTAAGGAGTACCATAAAATATCTATAAACTTACGCATGAAACAAATAATTTAATTACTGCTCTTTTTTATTTTTTCAGAAATATCATTGAGCATATCTATTTGAATTTGCTGAATTTCTAATAATTTATTTTGCTGATTGATGATAAGATGATCAATTTTTTCATGTAACATTCTAACTTCCATTTCACTTTTTAAATTAATCATATAATCGTTTTGAGCTCTTTCTCTATCTTTTTCTTCTTGTCTGTTTTGACTCATCATAATAACAGGGGCTTGCAAAGCAGCAATACAAGATAAAATTAAATTAAGTAAAATAAATGGATAGGGATCGAAAGCTTTAGATGCTAAAAATATAATATTTATAATCATCCATATAAATATGAAAACGCCAAAAATGATAATGAATTTCCAACTGCCTCCAAACGATGCGACTTTATCTGCTAATTTTTGACCCAAACTTAAATCATCGGGTTTTTCTTTAATCAAAATAGGTGTAATAAACTCTTGGCTTTTAAAAAACTTTTGTACGTTTTTATCCACCTTACTTAATTCCCCTAAGTTGTTTTCAAGCACAGATTCAATATATCGTTGGCGATATAGCTCTAATTCATCTGTATGTATAAAACCGTCTGTATTAATTTCTGGAAAGTCTTTTTTTATTTCAACAAGTATAGAATTTCTAATGGAATAAATTGAAATTTTTTCAGCACTGCTGATTTCTTTTTTAGAAATTTCACTTACTATTTTTTTCATCTATCTATTTTAGTAAAGATAGATTAATTTTTATTTGATTTAATGTAGAACAAATTAGCCACTAAACTCAACAATAAAAGCATACCTACCAACTGATGTATTAAAGCAACCCATTCGAAAATTCCAAAGCTACCTAAAACAATTTTAGTACTCAACAACACCGAAAATATTCCTAATACAATTTGTAATATAATCAAGGCTACACTGAGGTTATTAGCTTTTAATAAGCTTAATGAAGGTTTACTTTTTCGAATGTGTATTGCCCAAAAAATAATGACAACAAAAATGATATAAGCCAATAAACGATGTATAAATTGAATAGCAATTGGATTAAAAAATAATGCCTCCCAAACACCTTTGTTCAATAAAGTAGCTGGAACAAAATCACCATTTATTAAAGGCCATGTTGGTGCGGTATTAGCTGCTTTTAAACCTGCCATAAAAGCTCCATAAATTAACTGCACAGCAAAAAGAATAATTAATGCAATGGTGAATTTTTTAAGTTTAGAGTTGTACAAAAAATTATTAGGTGTAGTAACTAAATTTAAACCAATATACCAAGCAAAACTAATGATGAACATTGCTGAAATAAAATGAATAGAAAGTTTAATATGACTTACATAAACATTGGTATCATTTAATCCACTTTTTACCATTATCCAACCTAAAGCACCTTCTAAAGCACCCAACAAAACCAGTATAATTAAAGGTTTAACCATATTGGGTTTAATGTATTTTTTTATAATAAAATATATGAAAGGAATGGCAAATGCAATGGCAATAAGCCTAGCCCAAACCCTATGAAACCACTCCCAAAAAAAGATGAATTTAAAATCAGATAAGGTGAAATGGCTATTAATGTATTTGTATTGTGCAATTTGTTGATACTTTTCAAAGTCTTGCTGCCACTCAGCTTCAGAGCTTGGTAATAAAAACCCCATAATAGGTTTCCACTCAGTAATTGATAATCCCGAACCACTTAAACGAGTAATGCCACCAATTAACACTTGAATAATTAACATGCCAATTCCAATAAAAATCCAATTGGCTACAAGCTTATTCGATCTATCCATTTCCATATCTTCTAATTTATTTTGCAAATGTACTTATACGTTTTACTACAGTTGTAAATGTTATTTTTGAAATATGAAAAATATTTAGTGTTACAGAATTATCATCAAAATAAGCTTATAGAAGCTGGCTGTGATGAAGCTGGTAGAGGCTGCTATGCAGGACCCGTTTTTGCAGCTAGTGTCATCTTACCTAAAAACTTTTATCATCCATTATTAAATGATAGCAAACAAGTAAATGAAAAAGATAGAAATACATTAAGAAAATTTATAGAAGAAAATGCTGTGTCGTTTGCTGTTGCAATGATTGATAATAAAGAAATAGATAAAATAAATATTCTACAAGCTTCTATAAAAGCTATGCACAAAGCAATAGATGGCTTATACATACAACCTGAGTTTTTATTAATTGATGGTAATAGGTTTAAAAAATATAAAACCTTACCGCATGAATGTATTGTTAAGGGTGATGGAAAGTTTGCAAGCATAGCAGCAGCAAGTATTTTAGCCAAAACTTATAGAGATGATTTTATGAAACAATTGCATAAAAAATATCCACACTATGGATGGAATAAAAATAAAGGTTATGGTACTTTAATTCACAGAAATGCAATTAAAGAATTTGGCTTATGTAAATTTCACAGAAAAAGTTTTAACATCAATCCATAAATTAATTATTCTTTCCATTCACCTGCACCAATTCTTATTACTTCATATTCATCTTTTGTACAATCAATAATAGTTGAAGGTGTAAACCCACCAATACCTCCATCAATAACAATATCTACCAAATGATTAAAGTTTTGATACATTAATTCTGGGTCGGTATATTCTTCAACTATTTCTCCAGGAAGTGAAGCAGAAATTATTGGATGGTTTAATTGTAGAATAATAGTTCTGGCAATTTCATTATTAGGAATTCTTAAACCAATGGTACTTTTTTTACTGTGCAAAATTTTTGGCACTTCTTTACTTGCAGGTAAAATAAAAGTATAAGGACCCGGCAAATATTTTTTTAATGCTCTGTACAATGGTGTGGATATACTTTTGGTGTATTTACTTAACTCGCTTAAATCGTAACAAATAAAACTTAGATTTGATTTAGCAATATCGATATTTTTTATTTTGCAAATTCTTTCGATGGATTTGTGTTGAAAAATATCACAACCTAAACCATAAATAGTATCGGTAGGGTAAATAATTACACCTCCATCTAATAAACATTCCGCCACAGTTTTAATATGGCGAGGATTTGGATTATCAGGATGAATGTGTAAAAGCATTTGTAAAAAATATTTACAAAGTTAGTTGCCACCTAATGCACAAATGAAAAATAATATTTTGTAAACAACTTAAATAAAATTACTTTAGGGAAGTGATGGAAGCTCCCCATTAAGAAATATAATTTTATCTCTCACTTTAAATAAAAAAAAATGAAATATTCAATAGTCTTATTCTCATCAATCTTTTTAGCAATATTTCTAGTGCGATGTAAAAAAGAAGAAAACAAACCTTACGAACCAAATATTATTACTGAATATTTAACTCGAAATATTGATAGTGCTAAAATACTATTTCAAGGAAAATGGAATTGGATTGAAACGAAACGACTCAATAGAAATAGTTTTATATATACTACTCCACAAACTGAAGGTAGCTCATATACATCACTATTCTCTAACGATACAATTTATGGATTTAAAAATGGTCTTTTTACAAATTCACAAAAATTTGGGTTTAAAATAAGAAAAGAAATATCTGGTGTAATACCATCTGACTCAATGCCTGTAATTGTGTATTATGATGCATTAAACAATATACAAGTATATATTCCATATTTAATTTCTAAAAACTACTTTATTCTTCAGTGGCAATATGTACATTCTGGTTCTGGTGAAGCTATTTATAAAAAAAATAATTAACAAAATGAAAAAGCACTTACTCATTTGCCTAGCACTAGCCTTTACAATGTGCTGCAAAAAAACAGATGGCATAGATGCAGAACTTGCCAAACTACCACCCATAACTCAAACTGGTGCCAACACTTTTGGATGCTTGGTAAATGGTAAGGCAGTAACGCCTAATAGCAGTTGTTTGGGTTGCCCCCCCCCCTAGAAGGTTATTTTGATACCTCACCAAATGGGCAATTTGCACTGGCTTGTAGATATGATAATGGAAAGAAAACCGTTGGATTTGGATTAGATTCAATTTTATCTAAAAGTAGATATTTAATAAATGATACTTTCAACAAAAATGTTAGAGTTGTTTTTAATTACTTTAATAATCTTAA
>JANLVQ010000231.1:0-2470 GCA_031364085.1 Chitinophagaceae bacterium | reverse complement strand
GCATGGGGAATTACAGATCAGCCTAATTTTTTAAATCAAGTAGTTGTTGTTGAAACTATGCAAACACCACAAGAAACTATTGAACAAATATTGCTTATTGAAAAGCAATTAGGTAGAGAAAGATTAATTAAAATGGGACCTCGAATTATTGACATCGATATTTTATTTTATGATAATGAGATAATTAAAGATGAAAACTTAATTATTCCTCATCCAAGAATTCAAGATAGAATGTTTGTTTTAGAACCTTTAAATGAGGTTTTACCCAACTATATTCATCCAATTTTTAATAAATCTGTACAATTATTATTACAAGAATGCACAGATACTTTAAATGTGAAAAAGTTTTAACTTCTCAATACAATTCAACATCTATTTTTGAGTTCTAGGTATGAAGCATTCGTTTATAACAGTAGAAGGAAATATTGGTGCAGGAAAAACTACACTCACTAATTTATTAGCTGAACAATTTAATGCAAGAACTGTATTAGAAGAGTTTGCAGATAATCCTTTTTTATCTAAATTTTACGAAAACCAACAACAATACGCTTTTCCGGTTGAGTTGTTTTTTATGGCAGAAAGATATAAGCAATTAAAAGAAATGATTCATACCAAAGAATTGTTTCAATCACTTACTATTTCTGATTATTTATTTACTAAATGTTTACTTTTTGCAAAAGTTACTTTGCCTGAAGAAGAATTTAGATTGTACCAAAAACTTTTTGATATTATTTCATCTCAACTTCCTTTCCCAGATATTTTAATCTATTTGCATGCACCTGTAAGTAAATTACAATTAAATATTAAAAAAAGAAACAGAGTATTTGAACAAAATATACCAGATGAATATTTATTTCAACTGCAAGAAACCTATACCAACTATATAAAACAGCATAATATTAAAACTATTTTTATTGATGCCAGTAATGCCGATTTTGTAAATAATCCTAAACATTTAGATGTAGTGTTGAACGCTTTGAATAACGATTTTGGCGAAGGGCAACAATATTTTATGTTACCATAAATTATCTTGTTACTTGCAACACATACTTCTCTTTAAAATATTCTTCAGGAAAAATATCATAAATACTCATCATTTTTGGGCGGGTTTTACTTTCAGAAATTTCATTATGTAAATCGCCACCTTTTAAACAAATTAACCCATTTGGTATTTCATTAATGCCTGCAGGTTTTATTAGTGGCTTTGCCCAGTTCCATAATTCATTTAAAGGAGCTACAGCTCGGCTCATAGCAAAATCGAATTTTCTATTTTTTATTTCTTCTGCTCTGGTATGTTGTGTTGTAACATTTTTTAAATTGATAGCAGCTGCAATTTCAATAACTACTTTAAGTTTTTTTCCAATACTATCTACTAAATGAAACTCAACTTCAGGAAAAAAAATAGCTAAAGGAATTCCAGGGAAACCACCACCACAGCCAATATCAATAATCTTTGTTCCTTTTTTAAAATTGGCAATTGCAGCAATGCTTAAAGAATGTAATACATGGTGTACATACAGTTGGTCAATATCTTTTCTCGATACTACATTAATTTTTTCGTTCCAATCTTTATACAAAGGCAACAATTGTTTAAATTGTTCTTGTTGTTTTGGTGTAAAATCTGAAAAATATTTTAAAATGGTTTCCATAAATGTTATTGAATCTAAGTGGACTTGCTTTATTTTTTACCACTAGGTTTTGGCGGTAAAGTAGCTTTTGGAACTTTTGGTTTATCGGCAGGATTTTTAAGTAAATCAATTTTACTTTTATCTTCTACAGGTTTGGGTATTGGTCCAAGTGGATTTTGATCTTCTGGTTTTTTTGGTATTTTATTAATATCAAAATTGCTTTCAGCTTTAATATCATTATTCTCTTTAAACTGATTAGGCACACCATAATCTTGTGCAGTTCCATTACCAGCATCTTCTAAAATTGTTCCATTGGTGGGTTGAATGCCCATGATATTATCGTAATTAATATCATTAATTGAAATGTCTGGTTTTGCAAATGTTACTGTTGGGTCAATGCTTTGAATGTTGGGATCGTGACTAACTTTTTCATAAAAGTATGCCCATATTGGCATGGCTGCTCTTGCACCTTGTCCATCATAACTTGCTGCAGTAAAATGTATAAACTGATCATCGCAACCTACCCATGAACCTGCTAATAATTGTGGTGTGTAACCCATAAACCAAGCATCAGTATTGCTATTTGTTGTTCCTGTTTTTCCAGCAATTTCACCAGTAATATCGTAACTTAATTTTAAATTTCTTGCAGTGCCATAATCTACTACACCCTTCATCATATTTATTACATGATAGCTGGTTAATTCGCTAATTACTTCTCTACGCTGAGGACTAAAAGTTTCTAATGTATTTCCATTTCTATCCACAATTCTTGTCATGAAAATTGGTTTTACATTAAAGCCTCTGCCTGGCAACATAGTATATGCTTGCATCATTTCATACAA
>JANLVQ010000169.1:0-8724 GCA_031364085.1 Chitinophagaceae bacterium | reverse complement strand
AAACAGATACAGACTTTTTAAAAAGTCTGTTTCTGTTTTTATTTTATTTCTTTACTTCCGAAGGAGGTAAGTTTTTACCAGTACTAAATAATAGAGGGGTATTGCTGTTTGCAGGTGATACTCTTACATAACCAGACATTTCTTGGTGTAATGCACTACAAAAATCTGTACAATACATTGGATACATACCTACTTTATCTACATTCCATTTTAAAGTAGAAGTTTCGCCAGGCATAATTAATAATTCTGCATTGTTAGAACCTTTAATTGCAAAACCATGAGGTACATCCCAATCTTGCTCAAGATTTGTTACATGAAAATAAACTTCATCTCCAACTCTTATACCTTCAATATTATCAGGTGTTAAATGAGAACGAATGGCTGTCATGTATACATGAACTTTATTTCCCTCTCTTACAACTTTCGTTTCTCCTTCACCTTTTGCAACATAAGGATTTGTATTTTCTTCAATCTTAAAGAATTTAGTTGAATTGTTTTTAATTAAATCTGCAGGACAAATTTGTGCATAGTGTGGTTCACCAATTGTTGGGAAATCTAAAATGAGCTGCATTTTATCTCCACTAATATCATACAATTGTGCACTTTGAGAAAGCTCAGGACCAGTTGGCAAATATCTATCTTTAGTAATTTTATTATAAGCAACTAAATATTTACCATTTGGATTTTTTGTATCTCCACCTGCAACACATAAATGACCAACAGAGTAAAATGTAGGAGCTCTATCTAAAACTTTTAAATCTTTAATATTCCATTTTACAACTTCAGATGATACAAACATTGAAGTATAAGCATTGCCTTTATTGTCAAATTCAGTGTGTAATGGCCCTAAACCAGGTTTTTTAACTTCACCATATAAAACTGATTCATAATTCAAAATTGGAATACCATCAAAATCACCAATAAAATCTTTTGCAGCAATTGCTTTTTGCAATTTATCAAAACTAAACACAGGAATTACTGCAGCAAGTTTTCCACTACCAACAATGTATTCTCCTGTTGGGCTTACATCACAACCATGTGGTGATTTAGGGCAAGGAAAGAAATAGCATATATCTTTTAAATCTTTAGTATCTATTATAAGTACTTCAGTTTTTATTTCAGATTTTGCTGAATGTGATTTTTCATCATAAACATTATGAGCATATTTTACTTTTTGCTTTCTGCCTTTACCAGCTTTTATATATTCTTCAGCTTTTTTCCAATTCACTGCCATAATAAAATCTTTATCTTTTTGTGAAGCATTCACTTCTAATAAAGTATTGGCTTGTTCAGTATTATAGCAAGAAAAAAAGAACCATCCATTTGAAACACCTTTTCCTGCTCTGCTCAAATCAAAGTTTACACCTGGGCATTGTAATTGAAAAGCTAATTCCATTCCACCATTTTCTTTATTTACACTGATAAAACTTATGGCACCCTTAAAATTTTGCTTGTAAGTATTAATAGGCACGTCTCCATTTTTATCATCGGGAGGAACACTAAATCTTGTTCCAGCAACAATATATTCTGTATTTTCTGTAATAAAAGGAGAAGAGTGATTACCACCACTATTAGGCAATTCAATTATTTCTGTTGTTCTAAATGTTTTTAAATCGATACGTGCAACACGTGGTGTATTATTTGCGTTTCCAAAAACCCACTTGCCATCATACTCACCATTAGTTTTAGAAAGTTGAACGTGGTGTAAATCATCCCAGGGAACAAAACCATGTGAAGTATTTAACATGGGTTTAGTTTCTTCACTATAACCCCATCCTTTTTCTGGGTCAACAGAGAAAACAGGAATCACTCTTAATAATCTACCAGATGGTAAACCATAAGTGCTTAATTGTCCACTAAAACCACCTGAAACAAAATTATAAAATTCATCGTACTTTCCTGGTGCAACATAAGCTTTTTGAGCAGCATCTGCACTAACAGCAGAGCCAACATTTTTAGGTTTACAAGCATTAAAACCAATTGCAATAGTTACAATTAAAACTGCAACTATTATTTGATTAAACTTTTTCATTTTTTATTTTTTTATTGTTTATTATTTAACTCCATCGTTTTTACGCATAAATTCTAATAATGCCATTGCATCATTATCGGCAATGTTCTGATTAGGCATTCTAACTAAACATATTTCTAATTGAGCTTGAGCTTTTGGATCTTTATTTAACATTTCATCTGTATTAGTGATAAAATTTAAAATCCATTCTGGCTTATTTCTAGTTGTAACTCCTAACCATCCTGGTCCAACTAATTTTTCGCTAGTAAGTTTATGGCAACTTCCACATTTAACACTATATACTTTTTCTCCATTCAATGCCAATTCAGCATCAAGTTTAGGATTTAATTTAACATCAGTAAACTTTCCTTCGCCTCTGTTGGGATCGTAAGAAGGATTTCCATTCTCTTCAGACTTTTTTGATTCATAAGGATCAGAATCTCCTTTTGAATCGTTCGTATTTCCACCACCGCAAGCTGTTATAAAAAAACCGATAAACAATACAATTGCAATTTTTTTCATGATTAGAATTTTTTAATGTTTAGGCAAGATTAATTGTAAGTAAAAATTATTTTTATGTTTTCAATCATACAGATTTTCAATCGTAATAATTGCCAATTTCAATTTCTTTCAAAACACTTTAAAACAATGATTATCAGCAAATATTTTAAAACTACATTTTCATTTAATGACTAATATCATATTTACTAATGAGAAGCCTCATGTGTTTCAAATGCAGTTAATAATAGTTTCGATTAACTCAAAATATTTTATAATGATAGAAATTGAAACCCTACTTCAGGCAGGTGCTGCATTTAAAGAATATAAAGCTGGAGAAATAATTTTTAAAGAAGGTACAACATCAAATTTTTATTACCAACTTGTACAGGGCAGGGTAAGATGGATTAATATTAATGATGAGGGTAAAGAGTTTTTACAAGTGATAATTAACGAAGGTGAAAGTTTTGGTGAATTACCATTATTTGATAATCAGCCTTTTGCAGCAACAGCTATTGCTGATACTAATATTGTTATTATTCGTTTACTTAAATCTTCTTTCCATCAAATAATTAAAGAAAATTCAGAAATACATTTTGCTTTTTCAAAGCTTCTTACTCAACGTTTGCGTTTTAAATTTTTGATACTTAAAGAAATTGCAAATCATAATCCAGAAAATAGTATTTCAACATTGTTGAATTATTTTAAAGAAAATAAAAAAAATATTTGCACTAACTGTAACCAATTAAAACTCACTCGACAACAAATTGCAGACATGACAGGTTTGCGGGTAGAAACAGTTATTAGAACCATGCGAAATATGCATGACAAAGGAAATTTGACAATTGAAAAAGGTAAAGTGTATTGTTAGTTGTGATTGGAGTCACAATTTTATGCACTAACTTTCATTTCTTTTGCTAAAATAATTGTTTTGCAATGAGGGTAAACCTATTTCAATGGATTAAAATTTCAATTATAAATTTATTGGTTGTTTCAATTTTAGGTGTTTGTCTTAGGTACAAAATTTTATATTCTTTACCTATTATTGATCAAAAACATTTGCTGCATTCACATTCTCATTTTGCTTTTACTGCTTGGATTAGCCAAACCTTAATGGTGCTGATTGTAGCTTTTATGAGCATAAAACTAGGTAAGTATTTATTTAAAAAATACCACTTGTTATTGTTGTTTAATTTAATTGCAGCTTGGGGCATGTTAGTTACATTTATTCTACAAGGCTATGGTGCTTTTTCAATAACATTTTCAACAATATCTATTTTAATTAGTTATGCATTTGCATTTTTTGCTTGGAAAGATTTAAATAAAATTTTTGATGAAGCTGTTACAGTATTATGGTTAAAAATGGCTTTGATTAGTAGTATTATCTCATCTTTAGGTGCATTTTCATTAGCCTTTATGATGGCTACTAAAACAATTCATCAAAATTGGTATGTTTCGGCACAATATTTTTTTCTGCATTTTCAATATAATGGGTGGTTCTTTTTTACTTGTATGGGTTTACTTTCTTCTCATTTTTTAAAAAACTATATTGATGCTAAAAAAATGAAACTTGTATTTTATTTGTTTGCTTTTGCATTAATTCCTGCTTTTTTTCTTTCTGTGTTGTGGATGAAATTACCACTTGCAATTTACTTATTAATTGTATTTGCAGCAATTGCACAGGTTGTGGCTTGGACATTTTTTTTAATTCAAATTAAAAAGAATTTTTTATTAATAACAAATGAGCTAAAAAATAAGTTAGTTAAAAAGTTATTATTATTTGTATTAATAGCATCAACTATTAAAATATTTTTACAATTAGGTTCTATACATCCTTACTTAAGCGATTTGGCATTTGGTTTTAGGCCCATAGTTATAGGTTATTTACATTTAGTTTTATTAGGAATTATCAGTCTTTCATTACTTATTTATATAGTATCATCCAAAATTTTTATTGAAAATAATCTAATACAAAAAGGAATTTTCTTTTTTGCTGTTTACATTATTATAAATGAAATTTTGCTCATGCTACAAGGTATTGCTGCTTTAGATTATATAATTATACCTTTTATCAATGAGGCATTGTTGCTTACTGCCATATTTCTTTTTTTAAGTATATCTATATTACTAAAAGGGATAATTAATACAAAAATGACTTCAGTCATAAAGCAATAGTTTATTAACTACCACTTTTACAAAAATTAATAATCATGAATAATTTAGCAGAACAATCATTAGCATCAATTGTAACAGAACAATTTCAATCGGCTCAAGTATTTGAAAAATATAATTTAGATTTTTGTTGTAAAGGAAAAAAAACTTTAGCGGCAGCTTGTGAAGATAATGGCTTGCCAATTGATGAAATTATGCAAGAATTAAATCTTGTATTAAATAAAAAAAATGATGCAAAGAATTTTAATGAGATGAGTGCTGAAGAATTAATAAGTCATATTATTCTTCACCACCATTTTTATGTAAAACAATCTTTGCCAAATATCCTATCGCATATTGAAAAAGTGGTTTATAAGCATGGTTCAAGTTACCCATACATGTTAGATGTATTAGATATATTTCAACAAGTGAACGATGAAATGATTCAACACATGCAAAAAGAAGAGTTGATATTATTCCCAAAAATTAGAGAAATAGAAACTAGTTTAAAATTTAATAAAACTCCAAATGTTACTGCAGAAACATTATCAAAACCAATTGAGGTTATGGAAATAGAACATGAATTTGTTGGTGAAGCATTAAATAAAATAAAAGTATTAACTAACAATTACAGCATTTTAGATGAAATGTGTACGACTTTTAAAATTACCATTAATGAATTAAAAGAGTTTGAAGAAAACTTGCATCAACATGTACATTTAGAAAATAATATATTATTTCCGAAGGCTACATTACTACTTCAATTGAATTAAACTATTGGTACTAAATTTTCTTTAGTCCAATATAATTTAGTACCAAAGCCTTTTGTGCTATCAGTCATTTTTATTGATTCAATCTGAATGGTCCAAACTTCACCGGGAATAACTAAAGCAAAAGGATATTTTTTGTGATAAAATTTTGATGCTTTATTTAATTTTATTTCATCTTCTAAAATTAATTTGCCTTCAAACTGAATGCCTTGAACTACAAGATTCCGAAGTTTATCTGGCAATATTGTGCCAGCTAATAGCTGATTTAATTTTAAGTATTCAATATGATTGGTATTGGAAGAAGATTTGAAATATAACATCATTTCATTACTATTAAAAGCAAAAAAGCAGGAAAAGCAATAGGGTAAGTTATTCGGTTTAAGGCAACATAAACTTAAACACTTCTGACTATCAATAAATTCAATGATGTTTTTAGTTACTTCCGTTTGATTCATAGTTTAATAAATTTCTTTTTTCGTTTAGAAGCATCATTAAAGTCTTGAATTTCTTGAGCTGTTTTAGGCTGGATAGTTGCAATTGAAATGGGTTTCCCAGTATCGTTAAAAGCAACAAAAATGAAAAATGATTCACTAATTAAATGCTTTTTATTATCTGAAATACTTTTAGAAAATGCTTCTACTTTTATTTCCATGGATGTATTAAAAGCTCTGGTGATTTTTGCATTTATGGTTACAATATCTCCAACTTTTGCAGATTTTTTAAAGCTAATTTCATTGATAGAAGCCGTTACACAAATGCACTCAGCATGGGTCTGAGCACAAACTGCTGCAGCAATATCCATCCATTGAACTAATTTACCACCTTGCAATATGCCCATAGGATTGGCATCATTAGGGCAAACAATTTCTGTTTTTATTACATTAGAAGATGCAATACTTTTTGATTTCAATTTATAAAGTTGAATGAACAGCAAGAATATTAAACATCATTGTTCAAATAAATGATACTCATCATCATTTTTTATGAACAAGGTCATAATACGAAAGTTGCTTCAAATTTATTTTTACACCGATTTTATAAATTCAAAGCAGTATCAATTATTTTTAAATGGCATATCGTCAAGTTGTAATTTTATTTTCGATACTAGTGGCATCGTTTTTAATGTATTCTTTTTATCTCTATAACAACTTGCCTTTTAAGCCTAGCGTTGTCAACAAAGAATCACTCAATGGAAAAGATATTTGGCAAGAAAAAAATTGCAATGCTTGTCATCAAATTTATGGTTTAGGTGGTTTTCTTGGACCCGATTTAACCAATGTTTATTCTTTAAAATCGCCTGAGTATATCAAAGCATTTATCATAAGTGGAACAGATGCAATGCCAAAATTTAATTTGACAAATATTGAAATTAATAGCTTGCTAGCGTATTTAAAAAGTGTTGATGCATCTGGCAATGCAGATCCTAAAAAAATTACATTAAACATTAATGGAACTATCTCAAACTAATAACAAGTCGCTTAGTACAAACTTTTTTGCATTAGCAATAACCATGTTAATTCTTGGAATAAGTTTTGGTTTACTTGGAGCTTTGCAATATGCTATACCAGGTTTTTTAAAAGAGGTATTTTCTTTTGAAAAAGTTAGACCACTTCATGTTTCGTCTGTAGTATTTTGGATTATTCTTGCAGCTATTGGATCTGTAATTGTTTATTTACAAGAGTTTGGACAAATCAAAATCTATTCAAATAAATTACTGAGAATACAATTTTATTTATTTGTTGTATCCATAATTTTAATTATTATCTCATATGTTTTAGGGCGATTTGGAGGAAAAGAATATTGGGAATTTCCACCAATCATATCCATCTTTATTTTATTAGCTTGGATTTTATTTTTAATAAATTTTTTAATTACAATAAAGAGATTAAAGAATATGCCAGTATTTGTTTGGATGTGGTTAACTGGAGTTATATTTTTTCTTTTCACATTTTTAGAATCGTATTTATGGTTATTACCATATTTCAAAACCAATATTGTTAATGATATGACCATTCAATGGAAGGCAAACGGAAGTATGGTAGGATCTTGGAATATGTTAATTTATGGTAGCAGTATTTATTTAATGGATAAAATAAGTGGCGATCAAAAATACAGTCATTCTAAAATTGCATATGCATTGTTTTTTTTAGGCCTTATAAATTTGTTGTTTAATTGGGGCCACCATATTTATACTTTACCAACACATGATTATATAAAGCATATCAGTTATGTTGTTAGCATGACAGAGTTTATTATTTTAGGTAAAATTATTTATCAGTGGAAAGCTAGTTTATCTGTTGCAAAAAAACATTTTCATTTGCTTAGTTATAAATTTTTAGCTGCTGCAGATGTTTGGCTTTTTTTAAATCTCTTTCTTGCAATTTTAATGTCAATACCAGTATTAAATGTATTTACACATGGAACCCATATAACTGTAGCACATGTAATGGGCACAACAATTGGAATAAACACTTTTCTGCTATTGGCTTTTTGTTTTGATATTTTTAAAGATAAATTTACACTTTCAAATAAGTGGGAAAGTATTGTGAATACTAGTTTTTGGATAACTAATATTTCATTTTTATTTTTTTGGTGCACATTAATTTTAATAGGAATTTTAAAAGCTAAATGGCAAATGAATCACACAATAGTTTCTTTTAGTAGTTTTATGATTCAACTTCAACCATTATTTTATGTTTTCTTTTTTTCTGGGTTTTGTTTATCAATTGGAATTATTGTAATAACAATACCTTTAGTAAAAGCTTTTAAAAGTAAAAAAGTAATATCACATGATTTCAGTAACTAAAATATTTCGTTTTGAAACAGCACATGCAATACATGAATATGAAGGGTTATGTAAAAATATTCATGGCCACTCTTATGAATTACAAGTTACCGTTTCTTCATGCAGTTCTAACAATTTTCTTTCTGAAAATGGATTTGTAATAGATTTTAGAGATTTAAAGTCAATAGTAAAAACAAATGTTATTGAATACTTTGATCATCAAATTATTCTTTCAGAAAAATATATTGAAGCTCATCCCAATTTAAAAAAATTAGAGAACCTTGCAATATGGAAAATGGAACCCTCTGCAGAAAATATGGTACTTTTTATTAAAGATAAAATTTCAAATTGTTTTGATGAAGATATTAAATTAATTAAATTAAGACTTTATGAAACAGCAGATTCATTTGCTGAATGGGAGCATCGATAAGCTAAGAAAGAATAGCCACTCATTTGAGTGGCTATTCTTTTTTGTAGAGCGTACGGGAATCGAACCCGTGATTCCTCCG
>JANLVQ010000168.1:0-29092 GCA_031364085.1 Chitinophagaceae bacterium | reverse complement strand
AAAAGAAACATACAAAGCAAAATCACAACCTATGGGTTATCCTAAACGATATCCAAAATATTCTCATTTGGGAAAAAATTTAGAAGTGATTATCGATAAAGCCTTACAAGAAAAAGATGAAGATAAAAAGGTTGGCTTTGCAAATGCAATTGCATATTATATGAAATTGAGTTATAGCAATTGGCATAAAGAATTAGTACATGACGATGCTATTAGAAGCGAATTGGATAGTATTACAGGTGGCGAATTAGAATTTAGTGCAACACCATATATCAAACATAATCCAACACCAGAAAGAAGTGATTATGGAAGAAGAAGCAATAATGATAGAGGTGAGCGTCAGCAAAATTTTGGAGGAAGAACTGATAGCAGAGGTAGAAATAATGATAACAGAAGTAATAACCCTGCAAATAGAAATAACAGAAACTTTAAAAAGAGATATTAAATTGTTTTGGCTATAACTTCTGCAACTTTTGTTGCCCAAAATGCATGTTCTTTTGTTGCATAATGTAAACCATCTGTAGTTAGTATACTTTCATCAAACTTAGCTCTACGAGTACTTTCAGTAATATTAATAAAATGAGTTTGGTATTTCTTAGCCATCATTTCACAAACTCCATTAAACATATTTATTTCATTTGTAATTTGAGTTTCATTTCTAACTTTAGCAAAAGTTGTTACTCCCCAATCAGGTATTGAAAGTATGATTACATGTTTAGATTTATTTTCAACCCAAGCTAATGCTTTCTTCAACAAAATTTCAAAATCATTTTTAAAATCCTCAACACTTAACCCTCTATATTGATTATTTACACCAATTAATAGTGTTACAAAATTGTATTTATCTTCTAGAATTGTTTTATTCAAATGATCTATTAATTCAAAACTTGTCCAACCAGTTTTTGCAACAATTTCAGGAGCATGAAAATCAAATTTTTGTTGTCGTAACAATTGAATAGTTTGATAAGGAAAACTATCATGCAATGGAACATTTTCACCAATAGTATATGAATCACCTAAACACAATAAAGTTCTTTTCATAACGATTTAATTAAATCCAATTAGAATTTTGTTTGAGCACAATGTCTGCATCTTGGTTCATATATATCTTTTTCGCCTAAAAGTACCTGCCCTTCTTGAGCAGTTTTTCTATAACTTATATTAGCAATATTGCCACATTTAACACAAATGGCATGAAGCTTAGTGATATAATCTGCTTTAGCTAAAAGATGTGGCATTTGACCAAATGGATTACCTAAATAATCCATATCTAATCCAGCTACAATAACACGAATACCTTGTGTGGCAAGAGTTTCACAAACATTTGCAATTTCATCATCAAAAAATTGTGCTTCATCTATTCCAATCACATCAACATCATTAGCCATGAGTAAAATGTTTTGAGAGTTGGCAACTGGTGTACTTACAATTGAATTAGCATCATGACTCACTACATTCACTACATCATATCTGGTATCAATTGAAGGTTTAAAAATCTCAACTTTTAGATTGGCAATTTTTACTCTTTTTAATCTTCTAATTAGCTCTTCTGTTTTTCCACTAAACATACTGCCACAAATCACTTCTATCCATCCTCTTTTTTCGCCACTAATATTGGGTTCAATAAACATAAATAATTTTTTTAAAGTTAATTACTTAATAAAATCAAATCTAAATAGAATAAAAACAGTAAAAATTCGTTTTATCAGAGAATGTTATTGATTGTTAAAAACACTCTAATTAACAATATCTTTTATTTATTGCATTTAAATTTATTTTATCAAAGGCTTCAAAAATATATTTTAAAATGGAAAGAGTTCATACACTTATTAACAAATTACAAGAACAATTAATTAAAAATGTAGATTCAAAAATTTTATTATCCACTGCAGAATTATTAGTAGCTGAATTACAAACTCCTGAGGAAATAATTCAAGTAGGCAAAGTTTCAGTTGTAATTCCTGCTTTCAAAGAAATTGAAGTTCAAGAATTAGCTCCTATTGTAGAAACACCTAGCTTATCGAAAGTAGTTAAAAAAGAAGCTTATGAATTGGTATTAAATGAAATGTATGATAAAATTGAAGAAGAAGAATTTATTCCAACTTTAGATTTACAAGACAATTCTTTTCAGATTGAAATAAATGATTTGGTAAATGATGATACTAAAAGTTTTAATGATTTATTGAAACAAAATAAAAAAGAAGTTGCCACAAGTTTAGTAGAAACTCCAATAAAAGATTTAAGAAAAGCAATTGGTATTAATGATAAATATGTTTTTATTAATGAATTATTTAAAGGAGACGAATCTGCTTATGAGTTAAGTATTAAAACACTTAATCATTTTTCTGTATACCCAGAAGCTGAACAATGGATTAAAAGAGAGCTAATGATTTCTTTTTCTTGGAACAATAAAAGCGATATTGTTCAACATTTTAATCATTTGGTGAGAAGAAGATTTGCTGCAGCATAATTCAAAATAATTTCTGTAGCACCGCTATTTTTTCTAACATAATTTCCTGCAATTTCTCCAATTGTTGTTGCATATTCTTCTTTATGTAGCAATTCATCAAAACAAGTTTCCAATTCCAAGGCACTTTCTACAACAAGAATTCCACCTTGCTCAACTAGTTCACTAGCTTCTCTAAATTTATCATAAACAGGACCAATTACAACGGGTTTATTATAAACAGCAGCTTCAACTACATTATGTACACCATCACCTCCAAATCCACCACCAACAAGGCATATAGAGGCATAACGATACAGTTTACTTAACATGCCAACATTATCAATAATCAAAATATTTGATTGATTTTTTTCTTGATTTAGCTTTGAATAAAGTTGTGCATTCTTATAATATTCTAAACATTCTTCAATTCTTTCTTCATGTATTTCATGTGGAGCAATAATGAATTTTATTTCAGAATGTGTATTGGCATAATGATCTAGAACTAAATCATCCTCTCTCCAGGTACTGCCAGCAACAATAACCTTATTATCGCCAATAAAATACTCAATATCATCATTTTTATAAGTTGTTGTTGCAATTTCAATTACCCTATCAAATCTTGTATCACCACAAATAGTTACATTATTTTTTTTATGAATAGATGTTAAACAATTAAATGAAATTTTACCTTGAATAAAAAAATGAGTAAAACAGGTTAGCATTTCTCTATGCAATGTTCCATACCATTTAAAAAAAGGCTGATTATTACTGAAAATTCCTGAAACTAATATCAATGAAATATTTCTCTGTTTTGCTTCCTTAATATAATGATACCAAAATTCATATTTAATAAAAAATATCAGACTAGGCTTTACAATATTATAAAACTGTGTTACATTTTTTTGAGTATCGATTGGCAAATAAAAAACCCAATCTGCTTTGTCATATTTTTTTTGAATTTCATACCCAGAAGGAGAAAAAAACGTAATGAATATTTTATGGATTGGATAATTGTGTTTAATTTTTTCAATCAAAGGCCTACCTTGCTCAAACTCACCTAAACTAGCACAATGAAACCAAATTACTGGTGCTTGATTATCTTTAAATACATTAGCCAAATCCTTCAAAACATCTTTCCTACCATCAACCCATAACTTAGCTTTCTTGTTGAAGAAACCTAGTAAAAATGCAGCTACAGCGTATAATTGAATAAATAAATTATAAAGAAATAACATATTACAAATTTAATTAAGACAGTTTGGCAATCCATTAAATATTTGAAAAAAAATACCGTTTCCAGCTGAAACGGTATTTTTTAAATGTTATTTGAAGAATTATTTTACTTGAGCAATTAAGCTTTTGAAACTCTCAGGATTGTTCATAGCTAAATCAGCTAAAACTTTTCTGTTTAATTCAATTCCTTTTACAGAAAGTTTGTTGATGAATTGACTGTAAGTCATTCCTTCTTCTCTTACTGCAGCATTAATACGTGCAATCCATAAAGATCTGTATTCTCTTTTCTTTAATTTACGACCTACATAGCTGTATGTCATACCTTTTTCTACAATATTTTTTGCAACTGTATAAACATTTTTACGTTTACCATAAAAACCTTTAGCTTGTTTTAATATTCTTTTGCGTCTTGCTCTACTGGCAACTGCATTTTTTGAACGTGGCATATTTAATTTTTTTTATTCCAACTGCTCTACAAAAAGCTAATCAGAAAGTTTGATAATGTAACCTTTCGGTTAGTTTTTACTTTAAACCTAATAAACGCATAACAAAATCTTTGTTAGCTGTGTGTACAACACCTTTTTGTCGCATTGCACGTTTACGTTTTGTTGATTTTTTGGTTAAAATGTGGCGTTTAAAAGCCTTTTGGAATGTAATTTCTCCTGTACCGGTTACTTTAAACCTTTTTTTGGCACTTGAGTTTGTTTTTACTTTTGGCATTATATAATCTTAAATAGATTACTCCCTACTGGCGTTTCCAAACTGATGGAACTCTTGTTGAGCCTTGTGGGAAATGTCGTTTTTATCAAACGGGCTGCAAATGTAAGAGCATTTTTCAATAAGAACAAAAGAAATCACCAGTTTATTTAACGTTTTAAAATCATTAAAATAACATTAATTTTCCACCCTAAAACTTCATTTAATGCGAAAAATTTTAAATACTAAACTTTCAGCAATTCTCTTTCTTTCAATAGCTTATACACTTTTACCTCAATTTATTACGGCTCAACAAGTTGATATTAATAAACAATTTAAAAACTTAAAACCAAGAAACATAGGTCCGGCGGCCATGAGTGGTAGAATTACTTCAATCGATGCTGTTATTTCAAATCCTAATATAATTTGGCTTGGAGCTGCAAGTGGAGGAGTTTGGAAAACAGAAAATAGTGGAGTAAGTTGGACTCCAGTTTTTGATGAACAACCCATTCAAAATATTGGCAGCATTGCTATCCAACAAAATAATTCTCAGATTGTTTGGGTAGGAACTGGTGAAGGAAACCCAAGAAACTCTATCAATATTGGAGAAGGTATTTTTAAAACAATGGATGGAGGAAGAACTTTTAAGTGCATGGGTTTAGAAAAAACTAGAAATATTCATCGAATTGCCATTGACCCAACAAACCCAAACACAGTTTATGTAGGGGCAATTGGAAATCCTTATGCACAATATGCAGAAAAAGGATTATTTAAAACTACTGATGGTGGTGAAACTTGGAACCACATTTTAAAAACCAATGACACTAGTGGAGTTGGAGATATGATTATGGATCCTACAAATCCCAACAAACTTTTTGTAGCCATGTGGCATCATTATAGAACACCTTATAGTTTACAAAGTGGTGGTAAAGGAAGTGGTTTTTATATGACCATTGATGGTGGTAAAAACTTTATAAAACTGGGTAAAGAACAAGGGTTACCTGATGGAGATTTTGGAAGAATTGGTGTTACTATTTGCAAAAGCAATCCTAATGTAGTGTATGCCCTTATCGAAGCTAAAAAGAATGGATTGTATAGAAGTGAAGATGGAGGATACAAATGGGAATTAGTGAATATTGATAAAGAAGTGGTAAGCAATAGACCTTTTTATTTTCAAGACATTATAGTAGACCCCAAAAATGAAAATCGTTTGTGGATGATTCATCAAATGGTTACGATGAGTGAAGATGGTGGTAAAACTTTTAAAACCATTATTCCATACAAAGGCATCCATCCAGATCATCATGCATTTTGGATTCATCCAGAAAATCCAGATTTTATTATTGATGGAAATGATGGTGGAATAGGCATTACAAGAGATAGAGGAAAGAATTGGATGTTTGATGAAAAACTACCTGTGGGTCAGTTTTATCACATTAATGTTGATAATGAAATGCCTTATAATGTAATGGGTGGTATGCAAGATAATGGAAGTTGGTTAGGACCAGCATATACTTGGATTGATGGTGGAATTAAAAACTATTATTGGGAAAGTTTATCAGGTGGTGATGGATTTGATGTAATACCTGACCCAGAAGAAAAGAATTGGGTGTACTCAATGAGTCAAGGAGGAAATGTAGTAAGAACTAATTATCAAACTGGAGAAACTTGGAATATTAAACCACCAGATTTATCAGAAAAAACAAAATTAAGATTCAATTGGAATGCAGCTATAGCACAAGACCCATTCGATAAAAAAACGATTTATTTTGGCAATCAATTTGTGAATAAAAGTACCAACAAAGGTGTAAGTTGGCAAACTATTTCGCCAGATTTAACCACAAACGATTCTGCAAAAATTGACCAAAGTAAAAATGGTGGTTTAAGTATAGATATTACAGGAGCTGAAAACTTTTGTACTATATTATGTATTGAACCATCACCAGTTCAAAAAGATGTTATTTGGGTGGGCACAGATGATGGTAATGTTCAATTAACAACAGATGGAGGAAAAAACTGGACCAATTTCAAAGGGCTAATTAATGGTTTTCCTACTGGTGCATGGGTTCCTCAAATAAGAGCCAGCAAATACAATGCTGCCGAAGCTTTTGTTGTTGTAAATGATTACAGAAGAGGCAATTTCAAACCATATATTTTTAGAACAAAAGATTTTGGAAAAACTTGGAGTCAAATTGTTGATGAGAAAAAAGTTAAAGGCTATACTTTAACTATTATTCAAGACCCTGTTGAACCTAATTTAATTTTTGTTGGAACAGAACAAGGCTTATGGATTAGCCTAGATAATGCTTCAACATTTCAACAATTTAAAAATGGCTACCCATCAGTTTCTACTTACGATTTAGCTATTCAAGAAAGAGAAGCTGATTTATGCATTGCAACTTTTGGAAGAAGTCTTTGGGTTTTAGATAATATTAAGCCTTTAAGAAAATTAGCATCAACAAATGGAAATTTATCGAAAAACATTACATTATTTGAATCTGCAGATGCTGTATTAGCCTCCTTTAAAAATACTCCAGGATATCAATGGAGTACATGGGGTATATGGGATGCAAGCAATAGACCAAGTGGTGCTGCTATTTCATATTTCATTAAAGATTTTCCTAAGAAAGAAAAAAAGATGAATAGTGAGGAGAAAATAGATGATGATACAAAATCTGCTCAAAAAATAGATACAGTTTTAGTTAAAATTTATAATAGCCAAAACGAATTAATTAGAAATTTAAAATGGAAGTCAGACTCTGGATTTAACAAAAATATTTGGGGTTTAGAAGAAAAAGGAGTTCGACAAATTGGTTCACCAAAACCTAAAGAAAATGCAGCAGAACCAAGTGGATTAAAGGTTTTACCTGGTAATTACAAAATAGTTTTACAATTAGGAAATGAAAAAGACAGTTTATTCACTACTGTAATCGATGATCCGCGTTTTGAAAATAGAAATGCTATAAAAATTGCACAGAAAAATGCCTTAACCCGATTACAAAAATCAGCAGAAAAATTAAACGAAGGTTTGGATAAACTTACTGAAGCAGATGAAACAATAGTTAAAATTAAAGCACAACTAAAAGATGAAACTGGGAAAGATGTTGATAGTATCAATAAACAAACAAAAAATATTGAAGCAGAAATTAAGAGAATTAGAGAATTTGTAAAAGGTAAAACACAGGAAAAACAAGGCTATGGTCAAGTACCAGAACAAAATGCAGTAACAGCTTACAGAACTGCTCAACAATATATAACTGGTAAATCTGTAATACCTGGTGAACAAGAAGAAATACTAATGAGTAATGCTGAAAAGATGATGAAAACTGCAATTCAAAAAATAAATTCTTTTATTAGTACAACTTGGTCAAAGTACAGGTTACTAGTTGAATCAAGACCAACTAAAATTTTTAAAGACATAAATGAAGTTGAATAAAAAACAAAATAAAAACAGCTTTTAAATTTTTGATAATTATTTTGCATTGATGTTACAATTGCAACAATTACAGTTAACTCATTTTCGTAATTATGTACAACAAACATTTCAATTTGAACAAAATATTATTGGAATTTGTGGTGCTAATGGTGTGGGAAAAACCAACTTAATTGATGCCATTTATTATTTATCTTTTTCAAAAAGTTATTTTTCAAGAACCGATGCAAGTAATGTAAATCACAGTTTACAAGGTTTTAGAATAGTTGGAAATTATTTATTGAATAATAATAATATCAACACCACTTGTATACTCCGTGAAACCAATAAAAAAGAATTTTTATTTAATAACGAAGAATATCCAAAACTTTCTGAACATATAGGCAAAATTCCTTGTGTAATGATAGCTCCAGATGATGTTGAATTAATTTCAGGCTCATCAGATTTGAGAAGAAAGTTTTTAGATATAATTATTGCACAATTTAATAAAGAGTACCTTAATGCGATTATTAAGTACAATCAATTGCTTTTACAACGCAACAGCATATTAAAAAAGTATCCTCAACA
This sequence comes from Chitinophagaceae bacterium, assembly GCA_031364085.1. GTDB lineage: Bacteria > Bacteroidota > Bacteroidia > Chitinophagales > Chitinophagaceae > CAIVPM01. The sequence goes on along the minus strand of JANLVQ010000168.1, from coordinate 20,714 downwards.
TTATGATGAATCTTTATTTAATATTTTAACAGACCAATTGGTAATAAGTGGAAATATTATTTTTAAAATTAGAGCAGCTTTTTTAAAAACTTTTCTTCCTAAAGTAATTGAAAACTATAATTTAATTGCAGAAACAAAAGAAGTATTAACTGCAAAATATCAATCTCAAATAAGCAATAAAAAATTTAATGATGTAATCAAAGCCAATATCAGTAACGATTTTCAAATGCAACGAACTACAGTTGGAACTCATAAGGACGATATTGAGTTTGTATTAAATGAAAATAAATTTAAAACCATTGCATCACAGGGGCAAAGAAAAAGTTTATTGTTTGCACTAAAATTAACAGAGTGGCAAACATTATTTGAACAAAAAGGCTTCTACCCTATTTTATTATTAGATGATGTATTTGAAAAATTAGATGAACATCGAATGAAAAACTTATTGCATATTGTAGCACAGCATCCATCAACACAAATTTTTATTACAGACACACATATTGAACGATTAGAACATCATTTAAAAAGTTTAAACAAAGCATATCAAATTATACAATTATCATCAAATTAACATCTTCAAATCAGTTGCTTTGTATTTTTGAACTTCTGAAGTAATCTTATGCAAGAAATTAAAAATATTATTAGCTCATCTATTCAAACTAAAGAACTTATTTTAAATAATGAGGAGCTACTTCATAAAATTGTTCAATCAATTGATGTAATTGAATCTGCATTTAAACAACATAATAAAGTTTGGTTTTGTGGCAATGGTGGTAGTGCAGCTGATGCACAACATTTAGCTGCTGAGTTTTCTGGAAGGTTTTATAAAAACAGAAAAGCCTTGCCAGCAGAGGCTTTGCATTGCAACTCATCCTATTTAACAGCAGTAGCCAACGATTATAGTTTTGATGTAGTTTATTCTCGTTTAATTGAAGGTATTGGAAAGGCTGGTGACGTTTTAATTGCAATTAGTACTAGTGGAAACTCTGCTAATATAATTAATGCAATTGAATCGGCTAATAAAATGGATATCACAACAATAGGTTTTACTGGTGAAACTGGAGGAAAAATGAAAGAAATTTCTAATATATTAATTAATGTTCCAAGCACTACTACTCCTCGAATTCAAGAAAGCCATATTTTAATTGGGCATATTATTTGCGAAATAGTTGAAGCAAGATTATTTTAATGAAAGCTATATTTTTCTTTTCAATTTTATTCTTTTCATGCTTTTCATTAGCTCAACCAAAAATTGAGATTAATGCACAAAAAACTATTGATGGCTTTGTTTTACTAGTAAATAATTTAGAATACAGTGCTGTTTCGGTTAAACTAAAATTGAATTTAAAAAACTTAAGTTCATCGAAAGGAGACGAATTCATAGCTGTAATTCCTAATAAAGCGGTACAATTTGAAATTGCTGAATTAAATAAATTAAATGAATATAATGGGTATAGTTATTCTTATGAAGTTACTTCAACATTTGGAGATGTAACTAGTGAAACGTATGATATAGATTATAAGTACAGCTTACCTTTTGAAAAAGGAGAAGAATTTCAAGTACAGCAAGGATATTTTGGAAAATATACTCACCAAAATGAAAGATCATTAGATATAGATATGCCAATTGGAACAAATGTTTGTGCAGCAAGAAAAGGAATTATTATTAAACAAGTTGATGGAAATAATAGCTATTGTGCAAAACCATCTTGTGTTGATTTTAATAATTACATTGATATTTTACATGATGATGGTACAATTGCTAATTATTCTCATCTTAAATATCAAAGCTCAAGATTCAAACTAGGTGATATTGTTGATGAAGGCAGTATAATTGCAGAAAGTGATCAAACTGGCTATACATCTGGTCCTCATTTGCATTTTGTAGTTTATTTACCTGCATTTGAAAATAGAAAATCTTTACCAACTTTATTTAAAATAAATAATGGAAACGAATTTACTTTACTTCAAGAAAAACAATTCTACCTTAAGAATTATTAACTAAATATGACTTTACACTTTGATAAAAGCTGGACTCTTTTTTTAGATAGAGATGGTGTACTCAACAAAGAAAAAAATAACGATTACATTTATAATTGGAATGAGTTTATCTTTTATAACGATGTATTAGAAGCCATGCAAATATTCAATTCTTTATTTTATAAAATAGTTATAGTAACAAATCAACGTGGTGTTGGAAAAAAGTTAATGACTCAAGAAAATTTGGATGATATTCATCATAACTTGAAAATAAAAGTAGAAAAAAATAATGGAAGAATAGATGCAATTTATAGTTGTATAGATTTAAATAATGACTCAATTAATCGCAAACCTAATATTGGAATGGCACTACAAGCTAAACATGAATTTCCAAATATTGATTTATCAAAATCAATTATGGTGGGTAATAAATTAAGCGATATGGAATTTGGCAGAAATGCTGGTATGACAACCATTTTCGTAGCAACCACACATCCTGAAACAGCATTTCCACATGACTACATCGATTATAGATTAAACAGCTTATTTGAGTTTGCAAAAGCACTAAAGAATTCATAAAATATCTTTTACAGTCTTACTTTAATAAATACCAACTTAATTTTAAACAAAATTTTTGCATGCGATTATTATTGGTTTTGTTTTTTATAACGAGTTTAAATTTCTCAAGTATAAGCCAACGCTTAACTACCGAAAATTATAAACAAATCAAATTAATTGAACCTGTTTTAAAAAATCATGCAGATAGTATAATCAATGCCAGTTCTTGGTTGCAACGATTTAGTAGTGACGCCGATTTAACTAAATCACTAGTTATGGCTTTAAAAACACCTTATTCATTTTATTATCCTTTTGATTCTGTTTATATATCAACCTTGTATGCACCAGATTCAAGCTTTAGAATTTTCACTTGGCAAATCATGAAAGATCTTTCATATTATCGACAAAGAGGTGCCATTCAAATAAATACTGCTGATGGCAGTTTAAAATTATATCCTCTTTTTGATGTATCAGATTTTACAGAAAATCCAAACGATTCGATAAGAGATGCCAATAGATGGATAGGTGCAGTGTATTATAAAATCATCTTAAAAAAATATAACGATAAAAAATATTACACACTTTTAGGCACAGATGATAACAATGAAAGAACCAACAAAAAATGGATGGATGTTTTAACTTTTGATGCCTCTGGAAAACCTCAATTTGGATATAATGGATTTATTTATAATTCTAAAGATATTACAAAACCCAATCAGCCTTGTTATAGATTTAGTTTAGAATTCAGAAAAAATGGAGGTGCAAGAATTAGATATGATGAAAAACTTGATGTTGTTATTTTCGATAGATTATTCAGTGAAGGCAACGACCCACAAACCAAATCAACACTCATCCCCTATGGAGAATTTGAAGGTTTTAGATGGCTTAATGGTAAATGGATTTATACAGCCAATCCTTTTGAAGCATTGGAATTCAAAGAAAAAATTAATATTTTTCCAAAGCCTTTATTAGACAAAGCTCCAAAAAATAACTAAGCCTATACAACTCAATTTTATTTTAGAATTCTCCTTTTGCTGTTGCACATTATATTTGCTTACTTTAATAAATAGCTAATAAAATTTTATGTTTCGTACTCACACATGCGGAGAATTAAGAATTGAACAAATCAACCAAGAAGTAACATTAGCAGGTTGGGTACAAACTATTCGAAAATTTGGCAGCATTACTTTTGTTGATTTAAGAGATCGCTATGGCATTACACAATTGCTTTTTGGTGAAGATTTAAATACTCAATTAGAAACAAATCCACTTGGTAGAGAGTTTGTGTTGCAAGTAAAAGGCATAGTTGCTGAGCGTAGTAATAAGAATAAAAATATTGCAACAGGAGAAATTGAAATTAATATTCAATCTTTTCAAATCCTTAATAAATCTTCTGTTCCACCTTTTACTATTCAAGATGATACAGATGGTGGCGATGATTTAAGAATGAAATATCGCTTTTTAGATTTAAGAAGAAATGCAATAAAAAAGAATTTAGAATTACGCTATGCAGTAAACAGAAGTGTTAGAAATTATTTACATGAGAAAGGTTTTATGGATATTGAAACACCTTTCTTAATAAAATCAACACCCGAAGGTGCAAGAGATTTTGTTGTGCCTAGCAGAATGAATGCAGGACAGTTTTATGCATTGCCCCAAAGCCCACAAACTTTTAAACAATTGTTAATGGTAAGTGGATATGATAGATATTTTCAAATTGTAAAATGTTTTAGAGATGAAGATTTAAGGGCCGACAGACAACCTGAGTTTACACAAATAGATTGTGAAATGTGTTTTGTTGAACAAGAGGATATTTTACAAATGTTTGAAGGCTTAATTAAAAATGTATTTAAAGATGTAAAAAAAATAGATTATACAGAAAATGTTGAAAGAATAACTTGGCAAGAAGCGATGTGGAATTTTGGTAATGATAAACCAGATATTCGTTTTGGAATGAAGCTAACTAATCTCAAATTCCCTTCACATACATTTCCTAATAAAGAAAATATTTCGAACTTAATTGCTGGAGATTTTGCTGTTTTTAATGACGCTGAAACTGTTTTGGCCATTGCTGTTCCGGGTTGTAGTGAATATTCTCGTAAACAAACAGACGAATTAGTTGAATGGGTTAAACGTCCACAAATTGGCATGAAAGGTTTAGCTTTTATTAAATGTAATGCAGATGGAATATATAAAAGCACCATCGACAAATTCTATTCTGAAGAACAATTAAAAGCCATAGCAACAACTTGTAAAGCACAAATGGGTGATTTAATTATTCTTATTGCAGGTGCAGAAGAAAGAACTAGAAAAGCAACAAGTGAGTTACGATTAGAAATGGGAAAGCGTATGGGTTATAGAAAAGATGATGAATTTAAATTATTATGGGTTGTAGATTTTCCTTTGTTTGAATATGCTGAGGAAGATAATCGCTGGGTAGCCCGTCATCATCCCTTCACTTCACCAAAACCTTCAGATATTGATACGATGATAAATAATAATCCAGCTATTGAAAATGCAGCAGATTATTTAAAACATCCCTATGCCAACATCAAAGCTAATGCTTACGATATGGTTTTAAATGGAAATGAAATTGGTGGAGGTTCTATAAGAATTTATCAAAAAGAATTGCAACAAAAAATGTTTACAGCTTTAGGCATGAGTGCTGAAGAACAACAACACAAATTTGGATTTTTATTAGGTGCTTTTGAATATGGTGCTCCTCCACATGGTGGTATTGCTTTTGGTTTTGAGAGATTGTGTTCCATTTTAGGAGGAAGTGAAAGTATCAGAGATTTTATTGCATTCCCAAAAAATAATAGTGGTAGAGATGTAATGATTGATGCTCCAAGTGAAATTGATGCCAAACAATTCGATGAACTACAAATAAAGTTGAATCTGAGATAGTTTTTTCTAACATTCAAATGTTAGTTATTCACTAATCTCAAACAGGCATACAGCTTACAGTTTTCAAAACTATATTTGGCACAATAAACTAACGCAAAAATTAGTGTTTGATTTAACAGCTTTCTTTAATCAATTTTTATACAACGAAAAGAATCCTTTGCTTTTTAACAATGGTTTCTTTTTGTACTTTTTTACGTTGTTCATTCTTACTTATTATTCTTTCAGAAATAATTACAAAATTCGTACTTGGTTATTTTGTTGTTTTTCTTTGTTCTTTTTCTATAAAGCCAGTGGAGCTTATGTTTTATTAGTAATTGCTTCGGCTATTGTAGACTTTTTTATTGGCAATTTGATATTCGAAGTACCCAGTAAAAGAAGTAAAAAAATATTGCTATGGGTTGGATTAAGTTTTAATGTAGGATTGCTGATTTATTTCAAATATTTCAATTTCGTCATAAATACTTACAATGAAATCACCCATCATAATGCCGACCCATTAAAAATTACTAGTCTTGTTGGTATTTCATTTTACACATTTGAAAGTATAAGTTATATGGTAGATGTGTATCATAAGAAAATTTTACCAGCCAGAAGATTTGCAGATTATTTATTGTTTCTATCTTTTTTTCCTAAGCTAGTAATGGGCCCAATTGTTAGAGCAGCTGATTTTCTACCTCAAATTAGTAAAAAATATTTTGTAAGTGATGATGATTTTAGCAAAGGCTTTTATCTCATATTAATTGGACTATTTAACAAACTTATTATTTCAGATTATATTTCTGCAAATTTTGTAAATTTTGTTTTTGACGAACCCTCACGATATACTGGTTTAGAATGTTTAGTGGCTACTTATGGGTTTGCTGTAGTTATTTATTGTGATTTTAGTGGTTATACAAACATAGCAATTGGCTTAGCTAAATGGATGGGATTTTCAATTCCAGATAATTTTAATTTACCTTATAGAAGTACTGATATTACTGAGTTTTGGAAGAGATGGCATATTTCATTATCTAGTTGGCTTAAAGATTATATTTATATTCCTTTAGGAGGAAATAGAAAAGGAAGAATGAGAAAATATTTAAATTTAATCATTACCATGTTTATTGGTGGATTATGGCATGGAGCAAATTATACTTATATTATTTGGGGATTAATGCATGGTACAGCATTAGCCATTCATAAATTATGGACAGAAAAATCTCGAGAGGTATTATTTAATTTCAGAAAAACAAAAATTTATACTGCACTTGCAGCTTTTATCACATTTCAATTTGTTTGTATTAGTTGGATATTTTTTAGAGCAGAAAATTTAAATACTGCAAAAGCCATGTTTGTACAAATGAAAAAACAATTTGGCTTAGATCAATTTAATATTTTCTGGAACAATTATCATAATGTAGTTTACATGATTATTTTAGGTTTTCTTGTTCACTTCATACCAAAAAAATTCTCGAGCTATTTAACTAGTAAACTTCAACAAGAAGGTGTACTTGGTTGTTTATTTATTTTTCTAGTATTCATTTTAATATACGGATATTTTAAAGCTGCAGAACCAATTCTACCTATCTATTTGCAGTTTTAGAGAAGATTAAACCTGCATAAATATTAACACAAAATTCAAAGAATTGTAACAAAATAAGTTACCTTTAGGTATGTCAATAATGACAAGATAAAATGAAACTCGTACGACAAATAATTGAAAACAAAGCTTCACATTTTAATATTATAAATGAGGATGATACAGTCTTAGAGGCTTTGAGAGTAATGAATAGAGAAAATTTAAGTTATGTGATTGTTATGGATGATAAAAAGTTCAAAGGAATATTTTGTGAAAAGGATTATGCTAGAAAAGTTATTCTTCATGGTAAACATTCAGATGATACCAAAGTAAAGGACATTATGTTTAAAGATTTGCATTATGTAGATATTGATGATGCATCAGAATCATGTTTAGCTATTATGTGTAATTATGATGTAAAATATGTTACAGTATTAGAAGATTATCAATTTAGAGGCATCATTACATCAGAAGATATCATGAAAGAAACTTTATCTGAAAGAGTTAACACTGTTCCAAGTAGAAATCTTTTATGTCCAGAAAATTAATTAATCCAGTTTTTTAAAATTTGCTCTCCTGCAGTAGTCATAATACTTTCAGGGTGAAATTGTACAGCTTGAATATCTAATTCTTTATGTTCAATTGCCATAATCTCACCATTAACATCAGTAGCACTAATATTAAAAGCAATTGGCAAATAGTTTTTATCAATTACCCAACTATGGTACCTACCAACTGTAATTTTTTTGGGAAGATTTTTAAATAAGTAATTTGGCTTTTGCAGATGGCTTTGAGAGATTTCAATTTCATGTGCAACACCATGATAAACCTCGTTTAAATTTTTTAATTTTCCACCAAAGGCTTCAGCAATGGCCTGCTGTCCTAAACAAACTCCTAAAATACTTTTAGAATTTGCGTAAATTTTAATTACTTCTAATGTTTGTCCTGCTTGTTTTGGCAAACCTGGTCCTGGAGAAATAATAATTTTATCAAAAGATTGAACTTCACTAATTGCAAATTCATTGTTCAAATAAACAGTCACATCATCTTCTAGTATTTTTTCAACTAAATGAACTAAATTATAAGTAAAAGAATCGTAATTATCGATGATGAGAATACGATTTTTTTTGATTTTTTTTTTCAATTGTTATTTTTTTTCAAATCTTTCGCAAAATAGCAAATACTTCATTACTATTGATAGTTCCTTTGCAATTAGGGAAATATAGTTATGCAGAATACAGATATCATACAAGTAAAAAATCTTAGTAAACAGTTCTCAAAAATACATGCAGTGAACGATATTTCTTTTACTGTACAGCAAGGAGATATTTATGGCTTTTTAGGCCAAAATGGTGCAGGAAAAAGTACAACAATAAGAATGTTACTCACACTGATTAAACCCACTTCTGGTAGCATAAAAATATTTGGAAAAGATTTACAAGATAATAAAAAAGAAATTTTAAAAAATATTGGAGCAATAATTGAAAAGCCAGATGTATATAAATTTTTAACTGCATATCAAAACCTAAAAATATTTGCACAACTCAGTGGCTGTAAGGTTTCAAAAGAGATGTTGATGAATCAATTAGAAATGGTTGGTTTAGCTTCTAGAGCTTATGATGTAGTGAAAACTTTTTCACAAGGAATGAAACAAAGATTAGGAATTGCCATTGCTTTAATTCATAATCCTGATGTAATAATTTTAGATGAACCCACCAATGGCTTAGACCCCCAAGGCATTGCAGATATTAGAAATTTAATAAAACGCTTAAGTAAAGAATTTAATAAAACTGTACTGATTTCATCACATTTATTAAACGAAATTGAACAAGTTGCAACTAAAATTTTAATTATAGATAAGGGTAAAAAAATTATTGAAGGCACTAAACAAGAATTATTAGACCCTGAACAAACTATCGTAGAATTTGAAACTATTGAAGCAGAAAAAGCCAGAGAAAAACTTATTTTTTCAAAATGGAATACAGATACAATTTTTCAAAATTACAATAATATTTCTCTTTCACTTCCTTATGAACAAATACCAAGTTTTCATAAATTTTTAGCAGAAAATAACATTCCAGTTTTTTCTTTTCATCAAAGAAATAGTTTAGAAGATTATTTTATTAAAGTAACTAAAGAAAATGATGTACACGCTATTTAAAATTGAGCTCTATAAAATTTTTAAACGCCCAAGAACATATATTGCATTTATTGCCATCACAGCATTAATTGGTATTATACAGCTTGGCTTAAAAGTAGATGGCAAAGAATATATAAGTTTTGTTTTGGGCGATTTATCGAACACGCTACAAATAAATGGAAACCTATGCAATGGCTACTTTGTATGTTATTGCATTTTGCAATTACTTCTTGTTCATGTTCCATTACTCATTGCATTAATAGCTGCTGATATGATTAGTGGTGAAGCCAATATGGGAACATTAAGATTATTGCTTTCAAAACCCATTTCACGCTCAGAAGTAATTATTGGAAAATTCTTAGCAGCTTCTGTTTATACTATATTTCTATTAATTTGGTTGGCATTTTTAGCATTAATAGTAAGTATTTTTATTTTCGGAACAGATGATATTTTTCTCATTAAAAATAATTATGCAGTTCAAATAGCAGCAAATGATATAATGTGGCGATATGCAGGAGCTTTTATTTTTGCTGCTTTAGCAATGCTAACAGTAACTGCTTTAGCCTTTTTTCTTTCTGTATTTGCCGAAAATTCAATTGGGCCAATTGTTGCAACCATTAGTATCATTATATTTTTTACCATATTTAGTACCATGAGCATTCCGTTATTTAATAAAATAAAGCCTTTTTTATTTACAACACACATGGTTGCCTGGAAAGAATTTTTTGATGTTAAAGTTGATGAAAACAATATTTCAATTGCTGGCTCAATTTACAGACCAGATAAAATAATATATTCAGCAATGGTGCTAATAATACATATTGTTACTTTAGTTTCAATTTCCATTTATGCACTAAAGAAAAAAGATATTTTAAGCTAATTAATAAGTTATGAAGCAAAAGATTGTTTTAATTATTACTCTTTGTACGAGTTCGTTTTTTATTCAAGCACAGGATGTAAATGATTTGATAGATAAAGTGAAGCAAAAAATGGACTTAGTAAATAGTTATAGTGTTGAAGCTAAAATGAAAACGAGTGTTGCTTTTATTAAAGCACCCATTGGCAAAGTAAAAATTTACTTCAAAAAACCAGATCAAATAAAATTATTTAAAGAAAAAGGAATTTCTATTTTACCTAAAGGTGGTGTAAGTGTTAATTTTTTCACTATTTTAAACAATTCAAATTTATCGATTATAGATGCAGGAACAACCACAGTAAATGGAACAAGTACAAGAATAGTAAAGCTTTTACCATTAAGTGAAACTAGTGAAATTATCATTTCTACTTTGTATATTGATGAAAAGAATTTACTTATTCGAAAATCATCAACAACAACTAGAGAAAATGGCAGTTTTGAAATGGAAATGTTTTATGGAGAATTGCAAAACTTTGGCTTACCTAGTAAAATGGTTTTTAGTTTTAATGTGAAAGATTATAAAATTCCAAAAGGTGTAACTTTAGACATTGATGATGATTTAAGCAAAGAAGAAAAGAAAAAATTTCAGAATAAAAAAGGAAAAATAGAATTTAATTATTCAAATTATATAATAAATAAAGGCATTCCCAATAATATTTTTTAGAACGTAAATTTAAAACATGAAGTATGACTGAAAAATTACTTCAATTTATATGGCAATATAAATATTTTAATTCAGTTGTTTTACAAACAACGAATGATGAACCTTTAGAAATCATCAAACAAGGTTCTATAAATTATGATCAGGGTCCGGATTTTTTAAATGCTGCAATAAAAGTTGCAGGAGTTAAATTAGTTGGCAATATTGAATTGCACACACATTCATCACATTGGAAAAAGCATGCTCATTCTTCAGATAAGAATTACAAAAATGTAATTCTGCATGTTGTTTGGATTAATGATAGTAATAGTGTTGAACAAATTCCAACATTAGAACTACAAAACTTGGTTCCTAAAATTTTATTAGAAAAGTATAATTTTTTAATTCAGCAAGAAAATAAAATTCCTTGTCATACTTTTTTACCAGCATTATCTGACATGGGTTGGCTAGCTTGGAAAGAAAGATTGGTAGCTGAAAGACTTATTAATAAATCTGAAGAAATATTAAAGAATTTTAGAGCTAATAATAACAATTGGGAAGAAACTTTTTGGCAACAAATTGCTTATAATTTTGGTTTAAAAGTGAATGCTGATTTTTTTAAGTCAATTGCAAGCTCTTTACCAATTACTATTCTTGCAAAAAATAAAAATCAAATTGTATTATTAGAAGCACTTTTATTTGGACAAGCAAATTTGCTAAATCAAGACCACAAGTCATCATACGCTATTCAATTAAAAAAAGAGTTTGAATATTTAAAAAAGAAATATCAATTAAAATCTATTGAAGGTGCTGCTTTTTTTCTGAGAATGAGGCCTCCAAATTTTCCTACCATTCGACTAGCACAATTAGCTGCATTAATTGCAAATTCTACACACCTTTTTTCTGAAATAAAATCAGCAAAAACAATTAAAGACGTAAAGCGTTTATTTAAAATTACCTGCAGCACATATTGGAATAAACATTACACCTTAAATGACGCGGAAAGTATTATTAAAGAAAAAAAAATTGGAGATAAGATGATTGATCTTATCATTATTAATACCATTGTTCCTATAATTTTTGCAGTTGCTCAATATTATCGGGATGAACAGTTAAAAATAAAAGCCATTCAGTGGTTACAAGATATAAAAGCCGAAGAAAATAATATTATTCAAACTTGGAAATTGAACAGAATTAATATTTTTTCTGCTTTTGACTCACAAGCATTATTACAACTAAATAAATTTTATTGTATTGAAAAAAAATGTTTGCAATGTTCAGTTGGTGTAAATATTTTGAAAACTAAAACTTAAAGTTGCCAATCGATTATTTCATTGGACCATTCTGCTCTATAGGGAGTTGTTATTCTTATATAATTGTCTGTATAACCTTCCATCATTTCTTTTTTATTGGCATCTTCAAACAATACTTTTCTATTTTGATTAGTAAATTTTTGATTGAAGTATTGTTGCTTCATATAACTCAAGTTTCGTAAAATTTTATTACGCTCATTACGTATTTGAATTGGAACAATATTATCCATTTCAACTGCTAATGTATTTTCTCGTTCAGAGTATGTAAATACATGCAAATAAGTTACATCTAAAGCATGCAAAAAGTTATATGTTTCTGTAAAATATGCATCAGTTTCTCCAGGAAATCCAACAATTACATCAACCCCAATGGCACAATGAGGCATGAATGTTTTAATTAAATTTACCTTTTCAACATATAATTCTGTTAAATATCTTCTTCTCATTAAGCCCAAAATAGTATTGCTTCCACTTTGTAAAGGAATATGAAAATGAGGCATGATTTTTTTACTGTTTGTAACAAATTCAATAATTTCATTTGTCAATAAATTAGGTTCAATAGATGAAATTCTATATCGAGAAATTCCTTCAACTTCATCAAGTGCTTTTATCAAATCAAGAAAACTTTCATTGAGAATTTTACTACCGTCTGCTCCTCTACCAAAGTCGCCAAGATTTACTCCAGTTAAAACAATTTCCTTAACCCCTTGTTCAGCTAAAGTTTTTGCATTGGTAATTACATTTTTAATAGTATCGCTTCTGCTTTTACCTCTTGCCATAGGTATGGTGCAAAAACTACAATTGTAATTACAACCATCTTGTACTTTTAAAAAAGTTCTGGTTCTATCACTTACAGAAAAAGTTGAAGTAAATCCTGTTACTGTTTCAATATCGCAACTACAAATTTTTCCACTATCGTTTTTAGTGAGTTCTTTTAAATGAGTAGCTATATTAAATTTTTCTGCAGCTCCTAAAACTAGATTTACTCCTGGAATATTTGCAATTTCTTGTGGTTTTAGTTGTGCATAACAACCCGTTATCACAACCAAACTTTCTGGTGCTTTTCTGTTAATTCTACGAACTAATTGTCGGCATTCTTTATCAGCATTATTGGTAACTGAGCATGTGTTGATTACATAAACATCTGCAATATCTGAAAATTCTTTTTTCTCGAATCCTTCTAACTCTAACATTCTACTGATAGATGAAGTTTCTGAATAATTGAGCTTACAACCTAATGTATGAAATGCAACTGATTTCTGCTTTTGCATAAGTTGGCAAAAGTAATTGATAAATTTTATATGAAGATTTTGAATGAATTTTTAACAATTTACCACTTGTTTAAGGGATTGCTAAATTTATACATTTTACAGTTAGAGTTTATTCTATATTTTCTATTGAAATGGTTCAGAATTCTGTAATTTTACGTTCGGTATTTTACATTAAAGAATTTAGACTTCCATATATAAAATGCCCACTCCTATAGAACTTACACGAAACTGCGTTTGTATTTTATTCATTTTGCATTTTTAATCAATGAGGAAACTTTTACTTATAGCAGTATTATCATGTGTTGTTTTCATCAACCAAATTTTTGCAAAAGTTGATAATACTGAAAATATGGGTTGTACCCCAACTATTACAACAAATGCACTTACAGCAAATACTATTTGTGCGGGCAGTTTTATAACTGTAAATTTCTCTTTTACAGATTGTGTTTTCCCTGGCAATATTTTTTCAGTTGAAATTAGTGATGCTTCTGGCAGTTTCACCACTCCAACAAATATTGGAAATGTAGCAAGTGTTGTAGCTGTTTCAATTGATGCTTTTATTCCATTTACTACAGCCCCTGGAACAAATTACAGAGTTAGAGTTGTAAGCTCAAATCCTGTTGCTTTTGGTTCAGATAATGGTATAAATATTACCATTTTACCTAAACCCGTTGCAGGTTTTTCGGTTAATAATAATTTACAATGTTTAAACAGTAATAGTTTTTCATTCACCAATAATTCATCTGGCAATATTGCTAGCTATAATTGGAATTTTGGAGATGGAATTAATTCATCGCAAACAAGTCCAACCTATACTTACAATGCATCTGGAAATTACAATGTAACCTTAAAAGCTATTGGTAGCAATGGTTGTATCGATAGCATGGCTAAAGTAGTTACAGTACATCCAAAACCTTTAGCAGGTTTTTCAATTGTTAAAGATTCATTATGTAGAGGTTCTTTATTTGAAATGACCAACAGTTCAAGCATCAGTTCTGGTACAATAACTCATTTATGGTTATTTAATGATGGAACTAATTCAACATCATTTAATGTTAATAAATCTTTTTCAACTTCTGGAAATCATCAAGTAAAATTAATTACAACATCCGATAAAGGCTGCAAGGATAGTTTAAGTAAAAATGTATTTGTTTACGGTCAACCAGTACCAAATTTCACCATCAATACTATTCAACAATGTTTAAAATCTAATTTATATACTTTTCAAAATACTTCATCAGGTTTTACGCTAAGTAATTGGAGTTTTGGTGATGGGAAAACAAGTTCATTAACTAGTCCTTCGAATAATTATACACTTGCAGGAAATTATGATGTAAAATTAAAAGTATTAAACTCTAATGGTTGTATTGATAGTATTACAAAAACAGTAAATGTAATTTCTAGTCCAACTGCTGCATTTACACATTCTGCTGTTGGAGTGTGCAATTCTAATCTCACAGTATCATTTACAAATCAATCAACAGGAATAGATTTTACTCAATTATGGAATTTTGGAGATGGGTCAACATCTACAGCCTTACATCCATCAAAAACATATGCAGCTGCTGGTACTTATAATGTTAAACTGGTTACTACAAATGCAAATGGCTGTAAGGATAGTACAACACAAACTATTTCTATTGCTACAAAGCCCATTGTAAATTTTACAATTAATAATGCGAGTCAATGTATTTCAAATAATTTATTTTCATTTACAAATCAAACAACAGGTGCAGTAAGTTATGTTTGGGATTTTGCTGATGGTACAACTTCTATATTAACAAATCCTACCAAATCTTTCACAAACAACGGAATTTATATTGTTAAATTAATTGCTACAAATAGCAATGGTTGTAAGGATAGCAACACACAAGCCATAATTGTTTTTGAAAAACCTACTGCTAGTTTTACTTTGCCAAGCAACACAATTTGTTCAAATACATTAACCATTTCACCAACAAATACTTCAACAGGTTTAAGTAATACCTATGTTTGGAATTTTGGAGATGGAACTACCTCTACTATCACCAATCCAACAAAAACTTATGCTACAGCTGGAACTTATAATATAAAATTAGTTGCAACAAATAATCATGGATGCAAGGATAGTATTCAACAAACTATCTCCATTTCACCTGCTCCTATTGCAAATTTTAGTATCAACAATAATTCTCAATGTGCAGTGAATAATGTGTATTCTTTTAGCAACTCAAGTACAGGTGCAATAAGCTATTTATGGGATTTTGCTGATGGCACAACTTCAATTTTATCAAATCCAAATAAAGCATATATAACCCCAGGATTATTTAATATAAAATTAATAGCAACTAATATTAATGGATGTAAAGACAGCATTACTAAAACAGTGAGTGTGTTAGTAAAACCCACTGCAAATTTTACTTTACCTAGCAACTCCATTTGTATAAATAGTTTAACTGTATCTCCAACCAATACATCAACAGGATTAAACAATAATTATACTTGGTATTTTGGAGATGGAACTACTTCAACTCTTACCAATCCAACAAAAACATATACATCTGCAGGAAATTATATTATTAAATTAATTGCAATAAATAGTAATGGTTGTAAGGATAGTGTTGAACAAGCTATTTCAATTGCAACAAACCCAATTGCAAATTTTACAGTGAACAGCAGCATACAATGTGCAGTAAATAATGTGTTTACTTTTACTAATATATCAACAAATGCAACTAGTTATTTCTGGGATTTTAGTGATGGAATCACATCAATTTTAAGCAACCCAAGTAAAGCCTTTTTAAATGCTGGGACTTACAATGTTAAACTTGTTGCAAGCAATTTAAATGGATGTAAAGACAGTATAGTAAAATTAGTAACAATTTTAGAAAAACCCACAGCTGCTTTTATTTTAAACAGTGGTTCAACTTGCACCAGCAGCTTAAATATTTCACCAACTAACAATTCGACAGGTATTGGAAATTCTTATGTTTGGTATTTTGGTGATGGATCCACATCAACATTAACTAATCCAACAAAAACTTATGCTGCAATTGGTACATACACTATTAAATTAGTTGTAACAAATGGAAATGGGTGTAAAGACAGTACAGAAAAAAGTATCACATTTTCAACTGCACCTGTTTCAAATTTTTCAATAAACTCTAGTGTACAATGTGGTACAAATAATTTATTTGCATTTTCAAACCTTTCAACTGGAGCATCAAGTTATGTTTGGTATTTTGGAGATGGCATCACATCTATAGTTACCAACCCAAGTAAAAGCTATTCAAGTAGTGGAACTTATACAGTTAAATTAATAGCTAAGAGTGTTAATGGTTGTAAGGATAGTATCAGTAGGTCTGTGACGGTTGGAGTTGGTACTATTGCTCAATTTACTTATCCGGGTTTTGGTAGTAGTAGTTGCATAGATAATTTAATTGTGCCTTTTACAAATAGTTCAATTAATGCCAATAGCTATTTATGGGATTTTGGAGATGGAACAACTTCAACACTTACAAGCCCAACAAAAACTTATACTGTATATGGAAACTATATAGTAAAATTAGTTGCCACAAGTTTAAATGGTTGTAAGGATAGTTTAATTTTAAATTTACAATTAGCAGCTAAACCCACTGCTTCATTTAGTGTAAATAACAATTTACAATGCTTGAATAATAATAGTTTTATTTTCACTAATTCTTCAACAGCAGGTGCAAGTTATTTTTGGGATTTTGGAGATGGAACAGTTTCTAGCTTAATTAATCCAATAAAAAATTATACTGTAACTGGTAATTATATTGTGAAGTTAACTGTTACAAATGCTACAGGATGTTCAGCGGTAATTGCTCAAAACATAACTGTAAATAATGCTTTAATTGCAGACTTTACTATTTCTGGATATGATAATTGTGCAGTGGGCAATGTTTTAACTTTTAACAATACATCAATTGGCACAATAACTTCATCTCTTTGGAATTTTGGAGATGGAACCACTTCATCTTTTCAAAATCCTACTAAAACATATACTACTGCTGGCACATATACTATTACGTATAAAGTTAGTAATGGAACTTGTTTAGATAGCACAAGTAGAACCATAAGTTTACAAGTAAAACCAACTTCATCTTTTACAATTAATTCAAGTTCTCAATGTTTGAAAAATAATAGTTTCATATTTACCAATAATTCAATAGGTGCTATCAATTATTTTTGGGATTTTGGAGATGGAACAACTTCATCTTTTCAAAATCCTACCAAAAATTATACAGTTAGTGGTAATTATACAGTTAAACTAACAGCTTCAAATGCTGCTGGTTGTTCAATAACATCAACACAAACTATTACAGTAAATAATGCTTTGATTGCCGATTTTGCAATAACAGGATACAACAATTGTGCATTAAATACTGCTTTAACTTTTAATAATAATTCAACAGGTACTGTTACTTCTTCAATATGGAATTTTGGAGATGGAACCACTTCTACCCTTTTTAGTCCAACAAAAACTTATACCATAGCAGGAACATACACTATTACTTATAAAATTAGTAATGGAACTTGTTCAGATAGTATAAGTAAGACGATTAGTTTACAAGCCAAACCAACTGCATCATTTACTGTAAATAATAATTCACAATGCTTAAGTGGAAATAGTTTTTCATTTAACAATCTATCATCTGGTTCTATAGTAGCTTATCATTGGAATTTTGGAGATAATACTTCATCCAACTTACAACATCCAATAAAAACATATACCACTGCTGGTAATTATAATGTGATTTTAACTGTTACCAACGCTAATGGCTGTACTGATCAATCGACAGTTGTAATTTCAGTTAAAGGAACTCCTGCAATTAGTTTTACAATTAATTCAGAAGTTCAATGCTTAACCGGAAATGTGTTTACTTTCACTAATACTTCTGGAGCCCAACCTGGAGTTAGTTACTATTGGAATTTTGGTGATGGCTTAAATTCAACTAGGGATACCATTACAAAAACTTATGCTTTTATAGGAACTTATCAAGTAAGTTTAGTTGCAACAAGTGGAACAAATTGTAAGGATAGTTTAATTAAAACTGTTTATGTAATTAATAAACCTACTCCAAGTTTTACAACAACTGTAAGCACAGATTGTAATAGTTCAACTATAAATTTTACTAACACTACTTCTGTAAGTAATGCAATAAATTATACTTGGTATTTTGGAGATGGCAGCACATCTACAGAAAAAAATACAACACATACTTATAGCATTGGAGGAATCTACACCATAAAATTAGTTGCTAAAATAAATAATGGTTGTGCTGATAGCATTACACAAAATATATTTGTTCTATCAAAACCAATTGCAGCATTTAGTTCAAATGCAAATAGTAATCCTTGCTCCAATGTTCATATTGTAAACTTTAATAATACTTCAACAGGAAGCATTACAAATTATTTATGGAGTTTTGGAGATGGAACAACATCTAATTCAATTAATCCACAAAAACTATATGCATCAGCAGGAACTTATGTTGTAACATTAACTGTAAGTAATTCTCTTGGATGTACAAGTACATCAACACAAACCATAACTATTCTTCCGAAAATTAATGCTGCTTTTGCATTAAGCAGTTTATCACAATGCTTTAATAACAATAGTTTCAACTTTTCTAGTTTAGCCAATATTGGTAATAACAATGTAAGTTATTTTTGGAATTTAGGAGATGGCACAACTTCCACAGCATCAAGTATTACTAAATTTTATAATTTACCAGGAACATATTTAGTGAGTTTAACTGTAAATAATATTACATCTGGTTGTTCCGATATAGTTTCTCAAGCAGTTACTGTACATCCAAAGGTTGCAGCCATATTAACTAGTTCTGGAGTAATTTGTCAAGGCAATAGTTTTGTTATCAATACCACATTAATTGGCAAACCACCATTTCAATTAACTTATAACAATGGGTTTAAAGATTCTACCATAAATAATATCAATTCTAATATTTATGGCATTAGTGTTTCGCCTACAACAACTACAACTTATAAAATAGTTAGTTTAAGCGATGCCAACTGTGCTGCAAGTATAGCAGATTTATCGAATTCAAAAAGTGTTGTTACAGTACAACAAATAAACTTTACAAAACAACCTAAATTTGTTGTTGCCTGTGTTGGAAATAATGTAAAATTATCTGCATCAGTAAATACCAGTTCAAGCTCTGTTGCTTATCAATGGCAAAAGAACTCAGTGAATATTTTAGGGGCTACTTCAGATTCTTTACAACTGAATAATATTACTATAACTGATAATGCTGTGTATAGATTAGCTGTAATTATGCTTTGTGGTATAGTTTATAGTAATGAAGCTACTATTAGTGTTGAACCTCAACCTGCACCTCCAGCATTTACAGCAATTGTGGGATTATGTCAAAATGAAGTGGCTAATCCATTACAAGCTAGTGGAAATTATTTAAGATGGTATAATACTGCAACTGCTGGTTTTAGTTCAACTGTTGCACCTATTCCTAGCACTTCAATAATTGGATCACAACATTATTGGGTAAGCAATAGTAATTCAACAAACAGTTGCGAAAGTCCAAGATATTTAATAACAGTTAATGTTTCAGCTACACCAACTTTAAATATTGTAGTTGTGGGTAATTTGGCTATTCAACCTTCACAAACAGTTCAATTAACTGCAAATACAAATGCAGTTACAACAATAATTAAATGGTTTAAAAATGGAGTTTATGTTGGTCCGTCACCAAATAATAGCATAACCTTGCATATACAAGATACAGGAATTTATGTAGCAGAAGCTACAAATATTGAAGGTTGTAAAGCGAGCTCGAAAGAATTTTTTGTTGGAAGAAGAATTTCTGGTATAAATATAACTCCATCTAATCATTTAGTACTTTATCCTAATCCTGCAAGTTCAATTATTTCAGGTTATTTCGAAAATCCTATTAATGAAAATGCTGAAGTTAGATTGGTAAATATGTGGGGGCAAATTTTACAAACTAAGACTGTGAAATTTACAAGCCCTTTACAAAGATTTGATTTTGTAGTATCGAACTTAAAAGCTGGTATTTATGCAATTGAAGTGATTAATCAAAAAGGATTCACCACAGCAAGAAATTTATTTATTAAGGCGAATTAAATTAATGGTTAATGGTTAATGGTTAATGGTTATTGGGATACGATTGACTTATAACTATTAACGGATAACGATTAACGGATCACTATTAACTATTAACGGATAACTATTAACGGATAATCGTCCATAAGATTTGATGATTTTAAAAAGGGAGTGATCCTAATCCTTCAATTCAAAATTCGATTGAATGGTAATTTTGAATTTAAATAGGGCGTAAAGAAATCTGAAGTTATTTAAGGTCTTCGTTTACAACTTCTTCAAGTTGTTCTTCTGTAAACGATTTGTTGAGTTTTACAGTTTTGTTTTTT
>JANLVQ010000163.1:0-8358 GCA_031364085.1 Chitinophagaceae bacterium | reverse complement strand
ATTTACTGTTACATCTTATACACCTGTAATTTCTAACTATACAGCTCATAATACTCCTGTTACAATTACTGATGCTCAAATTTCAATTCAAACAGCTGTTCTTTCTGACTATAATGTAGCCATTACTTTAACAGTAACCAGCAATTTAGGTGTGGTTGATATTGTTTCTGGTACTATTGCTGCTGGTGTATTTTCACCAAATAATATTACAACATTTACCGCTAGAGGAATGAATCCTAATGCAAATAATGTTAATGTAGGTAGCATTGGAAATGGTAAAACAATTACATTATTACCTAAAATAAATGGTATATCGGTTTATCCAAATCCTGCTACAAACTTGGTTAATGTTGTTACAGCCGAAATGCCTGAAAATGTGAGCTCGTTAACTGTTAGAGTTTACAGCATGAATGGTAAATTAGTTGCTCAACAAAGACAAGATGTTATCTCAAATAGTTCTATAAATCAAAACTTCACACTCAATGTAAATAACCTTTCTTCTGGTACTTACACTGTAGTGGTTGTTGATGATAAAGGAAGAATAATTGGTAACACAAAACTCATAAAAGCTACTCAATAATATGTAAGATTGTTTCGTGTTTAGTCTTAAAGAGACACGGGTCTTTGTTTCTACATCGACCCCCTTTTTTAAATCACTTAATAATCAAATAATGACAGTTTCGTGTTTAGTCTTAAAGAGAGAGGGTCTCTGGTTGTTCGGAGACCCTTATTTTAAACTTCTTTCGACAAACAAATAAAGATTGTTTCGTGTTTAGTCTTAAAGAGACACGGGTCGTTGTTTCTACTTCGACCCCCTTTTTTAAATCACTTAATAATCAAATAAAGACAGTTTCGTGTTTAGTCTTAAAGAGAGAGGGTCTCTGGTTGTTCGGAGACCCTTATTTTTTAATTTTCTAAATAAGGTATCACAACTTTAATAGATGTTCCTTTATTAGGTTCACTTACTATTTCAAATTCACCATCAAGTATAATTACTCTTTCTTTCATTCCAATAATACCAAGTGTTTTATTTGTTTTAAGAATCTCTTCATTAAAACCAATTCCATCATCTTGTATAACAAGAATTATTTTGTCATCAAAAAATTTAAGTTCTATTAAAATATTTTGTGCCTGTGCATGACGTGAAATATTGGTAATGGATTCCTGAAAAATTCTATATAAAGAAGTTTTAACGGTATCGTTCAACTCAGGGTTAAATATTGGCCTATTAAAACTAATTTTTATTTCTGATCTTTCTTCAAAATTTTTTAAATATTGCTCCATTGCAGCTGATAAACCAAAATCTGATAAAGTACTTGGTCTTAAATCGAAAGATATTTTTCGAACAGATTTAATAAGTAAACTTATTTGATCCATTAAGGCTTTTGTTTTTTCTCTAACCGGTTCTTCAGCCTCTTTTAATCGTTTACTTACCCAACCCAAATCCATTTTCATAGCAGCAAGTTGCTGGCCTAGTTCATCATGTAATTCTCTCGAAATAAATGTTCTTTCTTCTTCACGAATATTTTGTAAATGTTTTGTAAGTCTTCTAACTTCTTCAAAAGATTTACTCAATTGAATTTCTATATTTTTTCTTTCAGTAATATCATTTGTAACAGCTAGCAACGCACTAATTTCTCCTTGTTTATTATGCAATGGAACAGAATGCGTTTCTAACCATTTAGTATTTCCTTTCAATGTAGTTATCTCAAATTGTAAGTTTTCATTATTACCATGAAATACTGAATCAATTAGTTTTCGAAAATCTTTTTGATATATTTCATTAATTAAACCAACAACAGATTTATCTCTTATTTCATCAAAATCTTGAGCTTCTAACATTTCAACCCCTCTTTTGTTCATTTCTAGTAAAAATCCATTTCTATTTAAGAGTTTTATACATTGAGGTGCATTATCTAAAATGGTTTGTAAGTGTGTTTTGCTATTTTCTAATTTTTCTTCAATTTTCTTTAAGTGAGTTATATCCATCATATTTCCCATTATTCTAATGGGATTATCATCTTCATCTCTTACAAAATATACTCTATCATAAATATTTATATATTCATTATTCGAAAAAAAACGGTATTCACTTGTAAATATTTTTTCTTTTGAACGCAGGTTTAAATCGTGTGTTGAAATAATTAATTCTCTATCATCAGGATGAATTCTACTAATCCATTCTTCTTCAGTTGGTATAGGATTGTTTAATGTTAAGCCATAAAGATTTTGATGCATTTCATTTACCCACAATTCTTTTGTAATTAAATTACACTCCCACAAAGCTTCATCAGTTGCTTTATTAATTAAATTAAATCGTTCATTGGATTTATTAATTTGGTTTTCAAATTCGTATCTTTCAGTAATATCACGAAAAAAAATTGAAAGCCCGCTTTGACTTGGATAAATATCATAATCAAACCATTTATCTAAAGGGGGATAATAAGATTTATTACTTACATAAATTTGTTTAGAAATTGCTTCGAAGCAATCCATTTGAAATTGATGACCAACGGTTTCAGGAATTTCATCCCAAAAATTTTTATCAAATAATTCTTCAAACGACTTGCCAATAAATTCAGAAACAGTTTTATTGACATAAGTTATTTTATCATCTTTATTTAGTGTAAGAAAACCTTGTGCAATTCTATCGAGAGTTGTTTTAAAATTTATTTCGTTGGCAAGTTTTAATTGTGCCTCCTTAATTTTAATATTCTCTTTTATTGTAATTATTCTTACACCATCTCTTACAAGAAAAAAGCAGGTAAGGATAAAAACCATTATCATAATACCAAAACCAACTTCAGTATGATACAAACCCAATCTTTGACCTAAAAGCCTTACCCAGCCTATAAATAAAATGATAAAAAAAACAATAAAAACATATTGTCGACTAATTTTTGAAAGATTTGTTTCTTCTAAAAAAACACCTATTATTATTTTCTTAGGGCTAATTCTCAAAACACAAAAAGCCAATAAAATAATACAAATAGCAGTCTGAATTGCCATTGAAGAGAAGCCCTTAATATCTTGCAATTCCCCAATTCCATAAATATAACCAATAAAAAAAACTGAAGCTATTGAAAAAGCAAGTGTTGCTAACACTTCGCTAATTAAATGAAATTGTTTTTTAGAAGAGAAGATTAAAAGAATTGATAAATTCAATAAAATAAATTCAATTGAAGTGATATGTACTATAATTTCAGGATCAATTGAAATTCCAAGCAAAACTCTCAAATTTAGAACATCTGTTTTTGTAATACTATTAACTGCAGTTATAATAGCAACAAAAAAGAAAAAGCCTGCTAAAACAAATGCAATTTTTTTAAATTTATTTTCAGCAATAAAATATATAGCAAGTGAAGTAGAAATTATACCAATAGCAGTTATAGGTATCATTTTTATCCAGCCAGTTTTAAAATTAAAATTTTGTAAAAAATCTATATTACTAACCCAACCTACTAAAGTTATTGAACAGATAAAAAAAACTATTAGCAATAACAGTTTAAGTAAATTATTTTTTATCGTAAACAGAAATTTAGAAAGCATAAATAATTTTATAAAACAAGAAATTTAAAGTTCAAAGTTTTTAGTTTAAATTATTAATTTTTTAATTTAAACATATTAACAAAACTAAAGTTTAAAAAATCTATTATAGTTTTTACCAAAACTTTATATACAAACACAACACCAATACTAATATGATAATGATTAAAGCCAAATTTTTAGGCTCAACTTTAAACAGAGAGGTATCTATTTGCATGGTATGGGTGTTAGATGCAACATTTTTATCGAATAAACTAATTACAACCATAATGGTACAGGTAAAGAAAAACACCCAACCCATTTGAACTAAAAAAGGGATGGAATACACACCTGCTGCATTAGGGAATGCTGTGTACAACCAAGTATCATATTGACCATGAAGTGGTAAAACCTTGTCGAATAAAATAGAAAGTATTGTACCAGCTATAATACCTACTAAAGCAGCTCTGGCAGTAGTTTTCTTCCAGAAAAATCCAAGAAGAAAAACTGCAAAAATTACAGGAGAAACATAGCCAGTATATTTTTGTATAAATTCAAATCCTCCTTTACCTCCAATACCTAATAGATCGTTCCAATTTATTAAAATTGCAAAAAGCATGGCAACTAAAATGGTTAGTCGTCCCATCCAAACTTGCTTTTTTTCTGATGCAGTTGTATTAAAATATTTTTTATAAATATCTAAAGTAAAAATGGTAGAAATACTATTGGCTTTACCAGCTAATGATGCAACTATTGCAGCAGTTAAAGCAGCCATTGATAAGCCTTTTAAACCAGTGGGCAAAAAGCCAAGAATTGCTGCGTAAGCATTATCTTCTCTAAACTCTCCATTGGTTAACATTTGTTGTTGAAGTTCTCCATTTTTATGTAATACATAAGCTGCTATACCAGGCAATACAACTATTACGGGCATTAATAATTTTAATAAAGCAGAAAATAAAATTCCAGTTCTTGCTGTTGGCAAATCAGCACCTAATGCACGTTGAGTAATGTATTGATTACATCCCCAATAATTTAAATTAGCAATCCATTGTCCAGCTGCAAGCATGGCAAGCCCTGGTAAACTTACATAATTATTAATTTGTTTTTGTGCAGTGCTAGCAATAGGTTTATCAAAAATCATATCAAAATGTTCTGGCACTTGTTTAAGTAAAGTACTAAATCCTGCTAAAGCATCTTTACCTAAACCAAATTTTTCACTTACTAATGTTAAAGCAATATAAGTGGTTACTAAACCTCCAATAATTAATACTAAAACCTGTATCACATCAGTATATCCAATAACTTTCATCCCACCTATAGTGATGATAAAAGCAAACAAAGCTAAACCAATCATTACTGCATGAAAATATTCTCCACCAACTAAATTATTAATTGCTATGGTTCCCAAATAAAGAATGGAAGTTAAATTAACAGTTACATACAAAAACAACCAAAAAATAGCCATAATTAAAGCAACAGTTTCATTATACCTTGTTTTTAAAAATTGAGGCATAGTAAAAATTCTATTCTTTAAATAAATTGGCATAAAAAATACTGCTACAATTATTAAGGAAACAGCAGCTAACCATTCATAAGATGCAATGGCTAAACCTAAACGAAAACCATTTCCACTCATTCCAATAAATTGTTCAGCAGAAATGTTTGATGCAATTAATGAAGCCCCTATTGCCCACCAAGTCAATTGACCTTCTGCTAAAAAAAAATCTTTTGTACTGGCATGCTTTACTTTTTTTCTTCTATAAATCCAAATGCCATAAGTAGTAATTACAATAAAGTAAAAAAGAAAAACAAGTATATCTAAGTTTTGCAGTTGGTTCATACAGTTCAATTGTTAATTGTAAATGATGTTTTTTTGGTTGATAATAATTATATTAATGAAGTGCCCTCATCAGTTTTTACAACATAAGTTGTTAACTCTAATCCTGTTTCTTTTTTGTAAGATAAAAATAATTTTTCTGCAATTTCGTCTATTGCTTCTGCTTTAATGATATTGATAGTACAGCCTCCAAATCCTCCTCCCATCATTCTTGCACCTAAAACATTTGAATTGTTCTTAACAGCATCAACTAAAAAATCTAATTCATCACAACTCACAGCATACTCTTTACTTAAACCACTATGTGTTTGAAACATTTTTTTTCCGAGTGATTGAATATTTCCATTTTCTAAATCATTACAACCAGAAATCAATCTTTCAATTTCTTCAACAACAAATTTGCAACGAGTAAACACAACAACATCTTTGGGCAAAACATGTTGTTGCAACATTTTTAAACTTACATCTCTTAAACTATTGATTTGTGGATGCTGTGCTTTAACCCAAGCAACACCTTGTTCACATTGTTTTCTTCTTTTATTATAAGCAGATGTTGCTAAAGAATGCTTAACATTTGTATTAAACAAAACTAATTTATAGCCCTGAAGAACCAATGGTTTGTATTGATACTCTAATGAACGACAATCTAATTTTATTACATGATCTTTTTTGCCAAACATGCTAGCAAACATATCCATTACACCACACATAACTCCAGAATAAGTTTGCTCAGCTTTTTGTGCTATGAGCACCATTTGCATTTTATCAATTTGCAAATTGAATAACTCATTTAATGCAAACACTACTGAGCATTCAACTGCTGCTGAAGATGATAGTCCTGCACCAACAGGCACATCACCATCTATTACTAAATTAAATCCACCAATTATATAACCCCTTTCTTTAAGTTGATTTACTACGCCTAAAATATATGTTGACCATGATTTTGTTGGTTGAACTTCAGATAAACGAGTTTGATAACTTTCATTAAAATCTACAGCAAAAAGATTTATTAAATCATCATCACGTTTTGCAATAGCCACATAAATGGCTTTATCTATTGATGCTGGTAAAACAAATCCCATATTATAATCTGTGTGTTCACCAATAATATTTACACGTCCGGGTGAACGAACAACTAATGGCTCTTGTTCAAATTTTTCTTTAAAAATCTTAATTACTTTTTCTTTCATCAACTACTATTTCTTTAAAAATTGTTTTGAAATTTCATCATACATTAAAATTAAATCATTGGCTTTTCCATCATCATTAAACACTTTTTCCCAAGTATTCAAGGGCTCCCAAATACAAGTACCTTTTCCTTTTCCATTGGGTAATTCAAAGGCAATTTTATTTACTTCATTTTTTAATGCTGAATATTCTACAACTATTACGTCTTTATTATATCGCCGAACTAAATCAGTCAAGTTATTTTCTAAATCGCTTAAAGTGCCATGCCACTTAGGATAATACGATTCACCAATCACATCAAAATGAACTCCTCTTGCAATCATATTGTCAATAAAAAAAACGGATTCATGGTTTTGACCACCTAAAGCTATATGTAACATAATTTGTATTCGTGGATCAACAGCTTTTATTGCTGCAACACCAGCATTAAAAAGTTGAGCCGTTTGATTAATGTTTTGAACATTTCCATCGGGCCAAACAATACCATGATTAATTTCATTACCCACTTGAACCATATCAGGTAATGTGCCTTGAGCTTTTAATTCTTCTAACACATTTTTGGTATAATCATACAAAGCTTTTTTTAATTCTGAAAAAGATAAGTTTTTCCATGCTTCTGGTTTAAATTGTTTTCCAGGATCTGCCCAGTAATCGCTGTAATGAAAGTCTAGCAATAGTTTCAAGCCAGCAGCCTTAACTCTTTTAGCCATTTGTTTGGTGTAAGATAAATTACAAAATCCTTTTTTTGGCGAGTACCCACTATCAGTTGCTGGATTATTAAAGATTCTTAATCTTACATAATTAAATCCATGATCTTTTAAAATTTCAATAGCATCTTTATTAATTCCTTTGTCAGAAAATTTAATGCCGCGTGCTTCTAATTCTGGAAGAAAAGAAATATCTGCACCAAGCATTTTATCTACAACTCTTGGTTTTGCTGCTTCGCCCTTTAAAAAATAAGTTTCATCTGTTTCAAATTGATTTACATTTTCAGGAGCAACAGTTATAATATCAGTTGCACCATTAAATAAATTAGATGATGTTGCTTCGAATTGAATAAACCCCAATTGCTTTGTACTTTGTACAATTACTTGACATTTTCCATTAAACAAACTTCTTTGCCATGCCCCATCTAAGCATTTATCAGGTTCATGACTGCTTGGATCTCCATTGCCTACTCCAATAATTTTTCCTGAACCTTTAATTGAAAAGTGTATCATATTATTAGCATCTGGTACTTCTCTCCCATCTTTATCTACTACAGTAATATTTAGAATAGTAGCATCTTTTCCGTCTGCTAAAAGGGTTGTTTTATATGGTGTAATAACAACTTCTATTGGTGTACCAGTTGTTTCAATTTTTTCTGTTAGGCTTCTTCCATTTTTATATGCAATTGCTTCTAATTTACCAGATTCAAAAGGCACTTTCCATTGCAAATGACTAAAGCGAGGCATTTCTTTTTTTCCTAAACTTTTTCCATTCAAAAACAATTCAACATTATCTGCATTACTGTTCACCCAAACATCAATTTCTTTTTTAGGTTTGCCCCATTCATTGTGATGATTCCAATGTGGTGAAATATGCAATACATCTTTATTCGTCCACCAACTTTGATAATAGTAATAAATATTTTTAGGAAAGCCACAAACATCCATTATTCCAAAGTGTGAATTGATGTTAGGCCATTTAAATGGTGTAGGTTCACCTCTATAATCGAAACCTGTCCAAACAAAACCACCTAACCAAAAATCATTTGGAGCTGCTAATTTCCACCAAGTTTCAGCAGTGCTTGCCCACCAAGGTGC
>JANLVQ010000131.1:0-1523 GCA_031364085.1 Chitinophagaceae bacterium | reverse complement strand
TTTCGATTGGTCATTGCCTGGAGATTCAATACCAGTAGGGTCTCGACATCCATTGAGTTTAGTTAGAGAAAAAATTATTTCAACATTTGCACAGTTAGGTTTTGCCATTGCTGAGGGTCCAGAAATTGAAGATGATTGGCATAATTTCGGTGCAATGAATTTGCCAGAAGATCATCCTGCTCGTGATATGCAAGATACTTTTTATGTACAGCAAAATCCTACTTGGTTGCTTCGTACACACACTAGCAGTGTTCAAGCAAGAATTATGGAAAATCAAAAACCTCCAATAAGAGTAATTTGTCCGGGTAGAGTGTATAGAAATGAAACTATTAGTGCAAGAGCTCATTGCTTTTTTCATCAGGTAGAAGGATTATATATTGATGAAAATGTAAGTTTTGCCGATTTAAAACAAACCCTTTACTTTTTTGTTCAGGAAATGTTTGGTAAAGATGTTAAAGTAAGATTTAGACCAAGTTACTTTCCTTTCACTGAACCAAGTGCAGAAATGGATATCAGTTGTTTAATTTGTGAAGGTGAAGGCTGTAATGTTTGTAAACACACTGGTTGGGTAGAGATTTTAGGTAGTGGAATGGTGCATCCTAATGTTCTTGAAAATTTTGGAATTGATAGCAACAAATACACAGGCTTTGCCTTTGGTATGGGCGTTGAAAGAATTTGTCAATTAAAATATCGAGTAAACGATTTAAGATTATATAGTCAAAATGATGTTCGATTCTTAAAACAATTTACAAGTGTAATCTAGCATAAAAAATATATGTCTTTATTTAAATATTTTATATTCTCAATACTTTTTGTTTCTTGTATTGGTACAAAAAATGTACAAGAATTAAACATTGAACAGTCTTGGGTATTTACAATACAGGAATTCGTGGGAAATATTCAAGTTGATGAAAATGGAAAACCACTAAATAAAGGATATTGGTTGAAGCATTTTATTGTAATGGAAATTAAGGGAGATGTTCTTCCAAAATGGGAAAGTTTGATGATTAATGACAAAGAAAATATTATCAATTATTCATCTATTCATGATACCGTAATTTATATTGGAAAAGACAAAAACACTTTTAAAAACATCTTTGTTTCCACAAAAAAAAATGGCAAATTGTTGCTGTTGAAAGTAGAAGATTATTTTACAGAACTTCCCTTTAAGAATCCTATGTTTACTTTAAACGGGAAATTGGGAGAAAAAAAGGTTTCTATTCTCTTAAAAAATGATCCTGTTCTCATTGAAAATCAAGTAAGGCCTTAAATGTTTAAGATTTTGGGAATTTTTTAGGAAATCCTTGAAAAAATTTTTCCACAAATACACGTATTCCCCTACTTTTGCAATCCTTTATTAAATTTCGATGGGTACCGCAAACTGTTTATGGCCATTAAAACGTTTGCAAATCATACATTTTTAGCTAAAAAACGGATTTCATATTTATGTCTACAACAACTCTAAACCCCAGGATTAATTTTGGTAAAACAAAACACCTGGCAGATGCTCCTGACTTATTAGA